>NZ_DBNHWK010000007.1:0-11033 GCF_057140465.1 Gaiella sp. | reverse complement strand
TCGAGCTCTCACTGCCGGACGGGGGGAACGAGCTGATCCCGGTCCTCCGCTGGGACGGGGGCGAGCGTGCGCTCCAGGCCGAGCGACGGCCGCCCGTCGACTCGGCCGTCGTGCTCGCGCTCCTCGGCGTCGTCGTCGTGCTCTGGGTGACCGAGCTCTTCCCGCTGTACGTGACCTCCCTGCTGATCCCGGTGGTGCTCACGATGACAGGGGCCCTCACGGCGACCGCGTCGCTCGCGCCGTTCTTCAACCCGATCATCGTCCTCTTCTTCGCCGGGTTCATGCTGGCCGAGGCGATGCGCCGCAACGGGCTCGACCGGCTCGCCGCGATCGCGATCGTCGCCCGTGCGGGACGAGGCCCGGTCGTGCTCTTCGCGACGATGCTCGCCGTCGCCGCGGGCCTCTCGATGTTCATGTCGAACACCGCCGCCGTGGCCGTCCTCGTCCCGATCGCGCTCGCGGTGACCGAGCCGCTCCACCACCTCGGCTACCGCAAGGCGCTCGTCCTCGGGATCGCCTACGCCGCGACGATCGGCGGCGTCGGGAGCGCGATCGGGACGCCCGCGAACCTCCTCGCGATCGAGTTCCTCGACACGTTCGCGGGACGGTCGATCAGCTTCGTCGAGTGGTTCGCGTTCGGCCTCCCGATGGTGGCGCTCTTCCTCCCGCTGATGGGCGGCTACCTGTGGTGGCGGGCCGGCGTCAGCATCGAGCGCGAGGGGTTCGTCCGTGCCCGGGCGGCCGCCCGGGCGGAGCTCGAGCAGGTCGGGCGACCGACGCGCGACCAGTGGACGATCATCGCCGTGTTCGTCGGGATCCTCGCGGGCTGGCTCACGCAGACGGCCCACGACGTCCACCCCGGCATCGTCGCGCTCGCCGGTGTCGTCGTGCTCGCGATGCTCGGGAAGATCCTCCCCGAGGACCTCGGCCGCATCTCGTGGGCGTCCCTGCTGACGTTCGGGGGCGGCCTCGCGCTCGGCCTCGCCCTCGTCGAGAGCGGCACGTCGGACTGGATCGCGACCCGGCTCACCGCGATGGCCGACCTGCCGACGGCGATCGCCGTCACCGCGGTCGCGGTGCTGGCCCTGGCGCTGACGACGGTCGCGTCGAACACGGCGTCCGCGGCGATCCTGATCCCGCTCACGATCCCGCTCGCAGGCGTCCTCGGCGTCGACCCGACGCTGCTCGTCGTCGTCGTCGCGATCGCGTCGTCGATCGACTTCGCGCTCGTGATCGGCACCCCGCCGACGATGATCGCGTACTCCACGCAGCTCTACTCGGCGGGCCAGATCTTCCGCGTCGGCATCGTCCTCGACCTGGTCGGCATCGGCCTGCTCGTGACCGCGGTGATCGCGATCTGGCAGCTGCTCGGGATCGTCTGAGCGGCGGTCGTCAGGTCGTGGCGCCGCTGTCCCGAGCCGTGTGCGCGACGTGCTCGCTCGGGGCCGCGAGCAGCGGCGCGAGCGGCTCGAAGCGCGCCTGGAAGAACCGCAGGTACAGGGGCTCGTAGACCATCCGCAGTCCCGGCACGCGGTCGCGCTGCCGGAAGACGGAGATCACCGTGTCCGCGACGAACTCGAGGTGCTCCTGCGTGTACACGCGCCGCGGGATCGTCAGCCGCACGAGCTCCAGCCCGTCATACGGCTCGTCGCCGTGCTGCCCGGAGACGATCCCCCGCTCCATGCTGCGGACGCCGCCCTCCAGGTAGAGCGCTGCGGCGAGCGCCTGCGCCGGGAAGTCCTCCTGGGCGACGTGCGGCAGGAACCGCTTCGCGTCGACGAACACCGCGTGCGCGCCGACCGGGAGCACGATCGGGACGCCCGCCTCCTGGAGCAGCCGGCCGAGGTGGCCGGCCTGCTCGATCTCGTGGCGCACCATCGCCTCGTCGGCCGACTCGCGGATGCCCTGGGCGAGCGCCTCCATGTCGTGCCCGGCGATGCCCCCGTAGTGCGGGAACCCCTCGTAGACGACCACGAGCTCGCGGAGGCGCTCGGCGAGCTCGTCGTCGTTGACGGCGACGAAGCCGCCGATCGGGACGAAGTGGTCCTTCTTCGACGAGAAGACCGCGCCGTCGACCTGGTCGGCGATCTCGCGGATCACCCGCTGGAGCGGCCAGTGCTCGTAGCCCGGCTCGCGGTCCTTCACGAACACGGCGTTCTCGGAGATCCGCGTCGCGTCGAGGATCAACGGCACCCCGTGCGCGCGCGTGAGCGCACGGACGGCGCGCAGGTTCTCGAGCGAGAACGGCTGGCCTCCGGCCATGTTCAGGCACGCCTCCTGACGCACGAACGCGACGCCCTCCGGGCCCGCGGCCATCAGCACGCGCTCGAGCGCGGCGAGGTCGATGTTGCCCTTGAACGGGGCGAGCGCGTCGGTGACGGACGCCTCCGGGACGGCGACGTCGACCCACGTGCCGCCGGCGAGGACGACGTGCTCGCGCGACGTCGTGAAGTAGAGGTTCGACGGCACCAGCTGGCCCGGCTCCACGAGGACGCGCGAGAGCAGGTGCTCCGCCCCGCGCCCCTGGTGCGTCGGGATCAGGTGCCTCCATCCGTACACGTCGTGGACGGCCCGCTCGAGGCGGTAGTAGCTCCGCGACCCGGCGTACGCCTCGTCACCGAGCTCCATCGCCGCCCGCTGCTCCTGCGAGAGGGCGGAGGTGCCGCTGTCGGTGAGCAGGTCGACGAACACGTCGTCCGAGCGCAGGAGGAAGGTGTTGTACCCCGCCTCCGCGAGCGCCTCGCGCCGCCGCTCGCGGTCACGGAGGACGATCGGCTCGACGACCTTGATCTTCCACGGCGGAGGACGCATCCGCTCCCATGCTCCCGGGCACCGGCACCGCCCTGCATCCGGGACGGCGCCGATCCGCGGGGGGAGGACTACGGAGTCGGTCGCCGCCCGGATGTCACGTCGAGCGCCACCTCGAAGCGCTCGACCGACGCGCGTCGCCCGCTCGCCGCGGACGACGGCACCATCGCGCCGAGCGCCGAGCGGACCGCCCCGGAATCGTCCTCCGTCTCGCAGAGGGGGAGGTCGACCGCCGCACGTCGGGGCACGAGCGACGAGAACGACGACGCGCGCGGACGGCGGACGGGAGCGCATCCAGAGCCGCGAGCGCGCCGACGCCGCGCAGCCCGACGGATGGCCTAGCCCGGCGCCTCCTCGAGCAGCGCCCGGACGAGCGCGTCCGCGTCCGACGACACGGTGACGTGGATCGCGGCGGGCTCGCGCACCCAGGCGATGAGGCCGCGCGCGGTCAGCCGGTCGAGGACGAACTGGAAGGACGACGCCTGCGTGCCACCCGGCTCGTAGCGGCGGAGGATGTCGAACGAGTACCCCGTCGTGTGCAGGGAGTAGTTGCGCGTCGCCTCCACGTTCGCCTCGCGCAGGAGCTGCTGGTACGCCTCGTCACGAACGGTGCTGGTCACGGTCAACGGGCGCGACGCACCGGACAAGGCGTGCACCTGACGACCGATGTAGAGGAGCGTCGCCAGCGCCTCCGCTCGCAGGCCCCGATACAGGGAGCGCGGTGCGCCGAGCGCCTCCGCGAGCTCGCCCATGCGCGGATCGACGCGCAGGCGAGACGCGGCGACGTCGTCCGGGAGCCGCTGGAGGAGCCGCTCCTCCCATGCGCGCTCGAGGTCGTCGCCGTCCAGGAAGCGCAGGGTGTCGTCCGGCGGGTGCAAGACCTCCTCGGCGCTCGCCTTCGCCCCGTGGAGCAGCGCGAGGCGCCCGAGCTCGTCCGGGTCGTCGCGGTACAGGCGCATGATCTCGCGGGCGGCGAGCACCCTCCAGTAGTACGTCGGCGAGTCGTCTCCGAGCCGCTGCAGCAACCGGTGTGCCGCGATGTTCCGCACGGGCGAGCTGTCGAAGAACACGCGGGCCCACGACAGCTCCTCGTCGGCGACGAACTCGCGGACGGGGACATCCGCTCCTGCCGCCGCGTAGGCGCGCAGGACGTTCGTGAGGTTGCCGATGCCCATGTGGTACGAGACGACCGCGAGGTCGTCGCGGCCGAAGCTCTCCTTCGCCGTCGTCAGGTAGCGCACCGTCCCGGCGAGCGCCTGTACCGGATCGAACCGCGCGTCGACCGCACGCCGCTCGTCGCGGAGCCGCCGAACCGCAGCGGCGTCGCCACGCCGCTTCGCAGCGGCGATCCTCCGCGTCAGCCCGCGGCTGCGCGCCAGGTCGACCGGCATGCCGAGGAAGTTCTGGGCGGTCTCGGCCAGGATCTGGGTCAGCCCGGACGCGCGCGCAGGGTCGTCGCCGGCGATCACCTCCGGGCGTCCGCTCGACTCGAGGAACACGATCGCCTCGAGCACGTCGGGATCGACGTCGGTGCCGTCGGCCGCCTCGTCGATCAGGTCGCGGAACGCGGCTGTGCGCTTGGCGGCGGCGAAGACGCCGCCAGGGCTCTTCGCGTACAGCGCGTGGCCGAGCCCGAACGCAGCGGCCTGCTCCAGCTCGCCGTCGTCGCCGTCCGCGTACGCGAGCGGGTCGTCGGTCGCGACGTCGACGCGCGGGACGAGGAGCGACGCCTGCACCGTCTCGCCACTCGACAGGCCCCGGGCGAGGAGCACGACGACGACGACGACGGCCACGCCGACGAGCAGCGCGAGGGCGACGAGACGGCGGCGACGCACGATGGCGGGGGAAGCGACGATGACGACTCCATTCTGGCGAGCGGAGTGGACCCGAAGGCGCCACCGCCGAGCTGCGCCTGCGCGAGAGGCGTCGTGGAGCGCACGCGCAGGGCCGTGCCGTCCGGGAGCCCGAAGCCGCGGGCGGTGCTCCCTCCAACGCATCTTCCGGATCGGTGCCGAGCTGGTCGCCCGGCGATCCCGGCTGGCAAGCTGACCTCGTGAGGACCCTTGCCGTCACGGCCGCGGTCGCCGCCGTCACCCTCACGGCGGCGACGAGCTCGCCCGCCACGCGCCCGCCCTTCGCGTCCACCGTGTCGCCCCTCCCCCCGGCCGTTGCACGCGCGATGACCGGCGTGTCGTGGCGGCCCGGCTGTCCCGTCCCGCTCCGCGACCTCCGGCTCGTGCAGGTGTCACACGTCGGCTTCGACGGGAGGGTGCGCCGGGGGCGGCTGGTCGTCCATCGCGACGCGGCCCGCGACATCGTCCGCGTCTTCCGGCGCCTCTACCGGGCAGGCTTCCCGATCCGGCGGATGCGGCCCGTCGACGCGTACGGCGCGAGCGACTTCCGGTCGATCGAGGCGGACAACACGTCCGCGTTCAACTGCCGGTTCGTGGAGGGGACGCGGCGCTGGTCGGAGCACGCGTACGGCCGGGCGATCGACGTCAACCCGATCGAGAACCCGTACGTCGCGAACGGGCGCACCTCGCACCGGGCGAGCGTGCGCTACGTGCGGCGCACGCCGTGCCGCCCCGGGATGGCCTGCCCCGGCAACGTGCTCGTGCGCGCCTTCCGCGAGGTCGGCTGGGCCTGGGGCGGCGACTGGCGCGGCGTCAAGGACTACCAGCACTTCTCCGCCAGCGGGCGCTGAGGGCCGCGGCCGGCGAGCCACCGTCCCGCGGGCGCGCAGGCGCTCGCCGTTGCGGGGAACTACGGATCACGATGCGGGAACACACTGATGGCCGCCGTACGGCCGCGCGCGACCGTTGGAGCACGAGCGAGACGACGAATCGGCGGGGCATCGCCGCGAGCGGCGAGCTCTCGGCGCCCGTCGTCGTGTCCTCGTACGGCGTCGGGCTCGTCCCGCGACGCCCCGGGGAGCGCGCATGACACAGCTTGCCGCCTTCGCGTGGAGCGAGCTCGTCGAGGGCTCGGAGGCCCTTGCACGCCTGGGCGAGGCGCGCAGCCAGCGGGCGCGGCGCTCGTACCTCGACGTCGTGCGGTCCGCGATCGCGGCGCACGGCGGGCGCGAGCTGGAGACGACCGGCGACGCGGTGCTCGCCGCGTTCGACGGCCCGAGCGACGCCCTCTCGTTCGCGCGCTCCGTCGTGCGGGGCTGCGAGCGCGAGAGCCGGCGGACGAGCGAGCGCCTCGACGTTCGCGTCGGCGTGGACGTCGGCGAGATCGCGTCGGAGGACGCCGCTCGCACCGAGACGGTCGACGCCGTCTCCCGCGCGCGGTACCTGGCGCGCGCAGCGGGCTCCGGCGGCGTGCTCACGAGCGGCGTCGTGGCCGCGCTCGCCGTCGGCGCGGACGCGCGCTTCTCGCCCGTCGGGCTCCTCGAGCCGCCCGGGTCGACCGAGCCGATCACGGGGTTCGAGGTCGTGTGGGAGCGCCTCACCGCAGAGCAGGCGCCGCTGCCGACGGAGCTCGAGGCCCCGGGCTCGCGGACGGCCTTCGTCGGCCGCGGCAGCGAGCGGGAACGGCTGCGCTCAGCCTGGGAGCGTGCGCTGCAGGGCGACCGGCAGCTCGCGTTCGTCGTCGGTGAGCCGGGGATCGGCAAGACCCGCCTCGCCTCCGAGCTCGCCCGCGAGCTGCACGGCGAAGGAGCGTCCGTCCTCTGGGGGCGCTCGTTCGAAGAGGCCCTGACCCCGTACCAGCCGTTCGTCCAGGCGCTCCGTCACCACGTGCGCAGCGCCTCGACCGACGAGCTCCGGGAACAGGTCGGCCCCGACGCGAGCCTGCTCGCCCGGCTGCTGCCCGAGCTCGGCACGCGGCTGCCGATCCCCACCGATTCGGTCGAGGATCCGGAGAGCGAGCGCTACCGGCTCTTCGAGGCGATCGACCGCCTCGTCACCCTCGCGAGCGTCGAACGGCCGATCCTGCTCGTGCTCGACGACCTCCAGTGGGCCGATCAGGGGACGCTGCTGCTGCTCAAGCACGTCGCCCGCGACCCGACCCCCGCCCCGCTGCTGGTGCTCGCGACCTATCGCGACAGCGAGGTCGGACGCGGCCATCCGCTCGCGCTCGTGAAGGCGGACATCGAGCGCGACCGCGTGATCGAGCGAGTCGAGCTGTGCGGGCTCGACGGAGACGACGTCGCCGCGCTCGTGGGTGGGCTGATCGGATGGGAGCCGCCGGAGAGGGTCGCCGAGGGCCTCCGCGGGGAGACGGAGGGAAATCCGTTCTTCCTCGAAGAGGTCGTGCGCCACCTCGAGCAGCTCGGCCTCGGTGCCGATCCGGAGCAGCTCGCGGGCGTGCGGAGCGCCGTGCGGGAGCTCGGCGTCCCCGGTCGCGTGCGCGAGCTCGTCAGCCGTCGGGTGCACCGGCTGTCGGAGCCGACCCGCGCCACGCTGTCGGCGGCGGCGGCGATCGGCAGCGAGTTCGACCGCGACGTGCTGGCCGACGTCCTCCGACTCCCCGACGAGCACGGCGCCGATGCGAGCCTCGACGAGGCGGTCGAGGCCCGTCTGCTCGCGGAGTCCGCGACGCAGATCGGCCGCTACGGGTTCACGCACACGCTGATCCAGCAGGCGCTCTACGAGGAGCAGACGCTGAACCGGCGCGCGACCCTGCACGGGCTCGTGGCCGAGGCGCTGGAGCGGCTGCGGGGCGACGCCCCGGAGATGCTCTCGGCGCTCTCGTTCCACTACGCGGAGGCCGGCGAACAGCACGCGGCGAAGGCCGTCCGCTACGGGCGCGCCGCGGGCGAGCACGCGCTGGGCCTGTTCGCCTACGAGGACGCGGCCCGGGATCTCTCCCGCGTGCTGGCAACGATGGACCTCGCCGCGGGAGACGACCCGGGCGAGCGCGCCGAGCTGCTCACGCTGCTCGGCACCGCACAGAGCCGGGCCGGCAACGCGGGGGCAGCGCGCGCCGTGTTCCAGGAGGCGGCAGAGCTGAGCGAGAAGGCGGGGGCATGGCAGACGCTCGCGCGTGCCGCGCTCGGGCTCGGCTACGGCGGCTGGACCGGCTACGGAGGCGTCTGGGAGTCGTTCGCCACGGTCGACGAGGAGCTCGTTCGGGTGCTCGAGCGAGCGCTCGAGGCCTGTCCCCCGGGCGACTCGCACGAGCGGGTGCGACTGCTCGGCCGCCTCGCGCAGTCGCTCTACTGGTCGCCCGAGAAGGAGCGTGCGCTCCGGCTGAGCGACGAGGCGCTCGCCGCGGCGAGACAGCTCGGTGACCCCGCGTCGCTCGCCTACGCGCTCGACAGCCGCAACGTCGTCCTGTGGGGCCCCGACCGCCTCGACGAGGGGCGAGCGCTCGCCGAGGAGATGCTGGCGATCGGCCGTGGGCTGGGGGATCGCGACATCCAGCTCGAGGCGCTCCTGTGGCTGATCCCCGACGCTCTCAAGCGCGGCACGATCACGATCGTCGACGAGCTCATCGACGAGTACTCCCGGGTCGGCGCCGAGCTGCGGCAGCCGTACCACCTCTGGTTCGCCGAGGTGCTGCGCGCGATGCGCGCCCACCTCGAAGGGCGGTTCGACGACGCGGTCGCGCTCTCCGAGCACGCCTTCGCCTACGGCGAGCGGGCGAACGACAGGAACGCGCTCCACGTCCACCTCGCGCAGGCGTCCTGCCTCTGGCTCGACCAGGGCCGCGCCGACGAGCTGCTCGACGAGCTCGAGCGGTTCGGGCCCGACTGGGGCCCGTCCCCGATCGTCCGCACCACGAAGGCCCTCGCGTTCGCGGGGCTCGATCGGCGCGAGGAGGCACTCGCGGAGGTCGCCGTGATCGCCGAGCAGGGGTTCGCGTCGATCCCCCGCGATGCCCTCTGGGAGCTGGCGATCGTCAGCTTCGCCCGCACCGTCGGCCACTTCGACGACCCGACCTACGCCGACGAGCTCTACGAGCTGCTGCTGCCGTTCGCCGATCGCGTCTGCGTCCTCGGCGGTGCCGTCCTCTGCCTCGGGCCGACGTCGAGGATCCTCGGGATGCTCGCCCGGGCCGGCGGCAGGTTCGACGTCGCACTGGAGCACTTCGCCGATGCGCTCGAGCGCAGCCGTGCGCTCGGCTCGCCGCCGCTCGTCGCGCGCACGCAGCTCGAGGCGGCGAAGGCGCGCGTCCGCCGTGGAGCACCGGGGGACGAGCAGGCGGCCGAGCGCCTGCTGCAGGAGGCCGCAGCCATCGCTGACGGTCTCGGCATGCAGAAGCTCGGCCACGACATCGAGAAGCTGCAGGCCACGCTCCGGCGGGAGGCCCTCGCGTGACGAGCCTCGAGGAGGCGGCGCCGGCCCCCGGGGAGGCGGCCGCGCCGCTCCCGAGCCTGACGCTCGGCGACGAGCTCGAGCGGCTCGCGCCCGGCTGGGGGCTCGACGACCTCTGCCGCTGGCCGCCGGACGTGTTCGCGTTCACGTCCGCGGTGCTCGGCGACTCCGGCGCGTACCGTCTCGTCGTCAACCCGCCGACCGGCAACAGCTGGCCGCCGCCGAGGACGACCGGGGAGAGCTGGGAGGCCGAGCTTCGCGACGAGGCATCCGCGTGGGCCGCACGCGCCGCGGACGACCTGCCGGTGGACGGCGAGCCGGCTCTGGCATCCGTGCAGCGGCTGCGTGACGCCCTGACGGCGAGCGCCGCGGTTCCGCTCGCCGAGCTCGACCGCCCGGAGCGGTGGGAGACGCTCGCGTACCTGCTCCACCTGCACGCGCTCGCCGACGAGGCGGGCGCAGGGGCCGGGATCGACACCGACACCCCGTTCCAGCGGCGGGCCGCTCTGCTTCTCGAGACCACCGGTTCGCTCGCCCGGCTCCCGACCGACCGCGCGCGGGTCCTCCCGAAGCTGCGGCCGCCGGCGTCCGGGATCACGCTGCGCTCGCTGTCGCACCACCTCGCCTTCGACCGCTCGGAGGTGGCCTCGCGCTGGGTCGTCGCCCCACCGGCGGCGCGGGCGGGGCGCGCCGAGGACCGGCTGACGCTGCTCGTGCTGCCGCATCCGTCGGTCGTGCGGGCGAGCGACTTCGTGCCGGTCGTCGGACCGCTCGAGAACATGGACGAGGCGCGCTTCGGCTTCTACGAGTACGCGCCGCAGGAGCCGTTCGATCCCGCGGACGCACTCGACCTCGTTGCGCGAGCCCGCCGGCACGTCGGTGCGATCGACGCCCTCGTCCTCCCCGAGGGGGCGCTCGCCGAGGCCGAGGTGCCCGTCCTGCAGCAGCTCCTCGCCGAGGCCGACGTCCCCTACCTGATCGCCGGCGTCCGGCAGCAGGCGCGGCACGACGAGGGGTTCGGGGGCAACTACGCGCACCTCGGGTCCGGGGGCTGGCAGGCGCCACCGCAGCACAAGCACCACCGGTGGTGCCTGGACGCGAGCCAGGTGCACCAGTACCACCTCGGGGCGGCGCTCGACCCGCGCCGCCATTGGTGGGAGGCGATCGGCGTTCCCCGCCGCCGGCTCACGTTCGTCACCGTCTCCCCGCAGCTGACGATCTGCCCCCTCGTCTGCGAGGACCTCGCCCGACCCGATCCCGTCACCGACGTCGTGCGCTCGATCGCGCCGACGCTCGTCGTCGCCCTCCTCCTCGACGGCCCCCAGCTCGCCGCCCGCTGGCCCGCCCGCTATGCGAGCGTGCTCGCCGACGACCCCGGCTGCTCGGTGCTCACCGTGACCGCCCTCGGCATGACCCAGCGCTCACAGCCTCCCGGCCATGCGCCGTCACGCGGGGTCGCGCTCTGGAAGGACCCGCACCGCGGCCTGCAGCAGATCGCGCTCGCGGAAAGGGCCCGCGCCGTCGCGCTGACCGCCCACGTCCGGCCGGTCGAGGTCATGAGCGCGGACGGCCGCACCGGGAAGCCGACCGCCGAGCTCGTCCTCTCCGGCATCGAGCAGATCGAGTAGGGCGCCGACTTCCCGGCACCGCCGCGCGGCTGCTCGCCGTTCTCGACACGGCAGCCGGGCCGAGCTCCCGAACGAACGGGGCCGGAGCCGACGCAGGCGCGGACGGGCGTGTCGTCAGGCGGCCGCGGTCGGGGCGGCCGCTCGGGCCGCCTCGACGCGCTCGAGCCAGGGCCGCGCCCCGAGGCGCCCGAAGACCTCCCGGGCCTCGGCGAGCAACGGCTCTGCCTCGCCCGCACGGTCGCGGGCGACGAGCCACTCGCCGTGCTCGAGAAGCGTGACCGCGAGCCAGAACACGACGCCGAGCGACCGGAAGCGCGCCGCCGCATCGGCGAAC
>NZ_DBNHWK010000006.1:0-15382 GCF_057140465.1 Gaiella sp. | reverse complement strand
CGTGGAGTGCCCCGTCAGCGGGTCGAGCCGGCGACTGCCGCGCGCCTGCGCACTCAGGTGAAGAGCTGCACGTCCGCCTGCTGCATCACCTCCATGAACGTGAGGTACTCGCACACCGTCACCCGCTCGAGCGCGATCCGGTCGGGATCGACCCCGAAGTGGTCGAGCGACGGACCGCACGCGTACAGCTCACCGCCCAGCGCCTGCAACTGCCGCAGCTTCGTCTGCGGGGCGACGTGGCCCGCACGCTCCATCCCGGCCCGCGCGAAGCGGCTGAACGGTCGCTGGAGACCGCGCAGGCGCGCCCGGAAGCCAGGTGCGAGCACGTGCACCGCGGGCCCCTGGAGGTAGACGGCGACCGCCGAGCCCTCCAGTGCCGCGGCCAGCGCGAACCCGAGCGGCGAGAGCAGCTCCTCGAGGCCGTCCTGCGACACGACGATCGCCACCCGCCGGTCGGCATGTCGGGGCGGCTCTCCCTTGCGCAGCGTGATCCGCTGCTCCTCCCCCTCGACGCGGACGTCGAGCAGCTCGGTGCCGGTCGACCGGCACCACGCCGCGAGGTCGGGCGCGATCGCCGGGAACGCGTCGACGACGAGGTCGATCTCGTCCCCGACCGACCGCTCCGACAGCTCCTCGTGGGCGGCGAGCGCGATCGCCGTCGTGATCGTCTTCCCCCGGAGATCCAGCTGCAGGCGGGTCACATCCCCGGCGGCCGGCGTCGCGCGGCGTGCCGTCGCCGTCCGCCCGTCCCCGGCCGAGGTCTCGGTCTGCATGGTCGACCACCTCCTTCGGCTCTGCCCACGGACGATTGCGCACGCGTCGCCCGGCGCCATCGGGGTGGGCGCCCATCCGCAGTGGGTGGTCACTACCGACCCGGCCGCGAGGCCCGCTGCCTCGGGCGCGGGCTAGCCGCTCTGCGACCGCACGTAGTCGATGTATCCGCGCACGTCCGCCACCGGCTCGGCGTAGGCGTCACCGAGCGTCGACTCCACCCGCTGCATGTACTCCTCGGCCCAGGCCGGGAAGTCGTAGTCGATCGCGCGCAGGAACTCGAGCGACGCGGCGAGGCGGATGTCGGCGATCGACGGGGAATCGCCGCCGATGAACGGCCGCCCGTCGAGGTAGAAGGCGCGGTACACGTCGAGCGGGCCCGCGAGCGCGGCCTCCGCGTCCGCCCGTGCCTGCTCCTTGAGGTCGTCGCCGGCGGCCGAGGACCCCACCTCGCCCGGGTACTGCCCGAACCCGAGCGCCGGGTACGTCGCGCGGGCGAGGAGCGGGTAGAGCGTGCCGACGAGGTAGAACATCGCGCTGTCGACCATCGCGCGGGCGCCCGGCTCGGTCGGGTAGAGGTCGTCGAAGCCGTGCCGGTTGCACAGGTACTGCATGATCGCGCAGCTCTCGTGCACCGCGCCCTTCGGGAGCCCCTCCTCCTCGAGCAGCGGCGTGAGGTCGGCCGGGTCCTTCGCGAGGAACTCCGGCGTCGTCTTCTTGCCCCAGACGTCCTGCTCCTCGAAGTCGAGCCCGGCGGCCCGCACGAAGACCCGGACGGTGAGGTTGTTGACGCTCGGCTTCAGGATGCTCAGCGTGTTCGCGGCCATGTGATCCTCCGTTCGCGGCGTTGACGTCTCCTGCTACGGGTACGGGCTCTTCGGCGAGCGGTCGTCCGAGAGCGACCGCTGGGATCGCCGGACGAGCGCCTCGATCGCGTCGGCCAGGTGCTCCTCGGCGATGTTGTAGTCCCCTCGCTCGAGCCGGATCCGGTGCGCCTCGAGCAGCACGTCGGCGTGGGTGTGGCCGGCCGGCGGCTCGAACCGGTAGGAGGCGAGCTCGATCAGGAGCCCGAGGGGGTCGTCGAAGTAGATCGAGTCCATGAAGCCCCGGTCCTTGACGCCGGAGTGGCCGACGCCACGCTCGTCGAGCCGCTCGACGACCTGCCTGAACGTCGCCCGGGAGAGCGCGAACGCGAGGTGGTGCACCTGCCCCGGCTCGCGCGGCGTCGGGTTCGGGCCGGGCACGCGCTCCTCGTTCGTGAAGACGGTGATCAGGCGGCCGTCGCCCGGGTCGAAGTAGAGGTGGCTCTCGGCCGCGTTGTCGAGGTTCGGCTGCTCGAACACGAACGGCATGCCGAGCACCCCCTCCCAGAAGTCGATCGAGGTCTGCCGGTCGGCGCCGACGATCGTGATGTGGTGCACCCCCTGGGTCTGGATCTTCCGCACCGGCTCTTCCACCTCCGCTACCAGGCGACGAGTTTCGACTTGTAGTCGCTCCGCTCGAGCGTTCCCCACGGGACGAGCTCGACGAGCACCTGCACCACGAGCACGTCCCGCAGTCTCTCACGAATCGCCTCGGCGAGCCCCGCCTCGGCGGCCTCGCCGCGTGCGAGCTCGACGCTCACCGGGAGCGGCGGCTCCTGCTTCACGCCCTCGGCCCGAGGCCGCACGAGGATCGTGCCGCTGACGCGGGGGGCGAACGCGCTCACGACGTCGCGGATCGCGGACGGGAAGACGTTCACGCCGCGGACGATCAGCATGTCGTCGGTGCGCCCGAGGCAGCGGATGCGCGGGCTCGTCCGCCCGCACGGGCACGGGCTCGCCCGCACCTCGACGTGGTCGTGGGTGCGGAAGCGCAGGAGCGGAGCCGCGCGGTGGCCGAGGTGCGTGAGCACGAGCTCGCCCCGGGCCCCCTCCTCCGGCGCGAGGACGGCGGTCGTCTCCGGGTCGATCAGCTCCGCGTGCACGAAGCCGCGCGCGCCGAGGTGCATGCCCTCCTGCTCCTCGCACTCGCCGAAGAGCGAGGGGCCGACGTCGCCGATGCCCATCGCCTCGGTGACCTTCGCCCCCCAGCCCTCCTCGAGCATCGCCCGGAAGGCCGGCTCGCCTCCGCCCGGCTCACCCGCGACGAGGACGCGCTCGACGCTCGAGCCCCGGAGGTCGAAGCCCCGGTCGGCCGCCCACTCGACGAGGTAGGCGGCGTAGGAGGGCGTGAGGACGGCCGCCTCGGGACGGAGCCGGTCGATCGCCGTCACCACGCGCTCCGTGTTGCCCGTGCCCACCGGGACGTGGCAGAGGCCGATGCGGTCGAAGGCGGCGAGCGCGGCGCCGGCGACGAACGGCCCGGCGTTGTAGGTCGACACGATGCGCTGGCCCGCCGCGACGCCGGACGCGGCGTAGCTGCGCGCCGACCCGGTCACCCAGCTCTCGAGGTCGGCGGCCGTCAGCGGGATGTAGCTCGGCGCGCCCGTCGTGCCGCTCGTCGAGTAGATCCTGACGATCTCGGGCCGCGCCGCACACAGGTGGGTGCCGAACGGGTCGTCGGCGGTGACGGTCGCGCGCAGCTCGCGCTTGTCGGTGAGCGGGAGGCGACCGATGTCGTCGAGCCCGCCCGCCTCCTCGGCGGTGGTGACCCCGGCCGCCGCCAGCTTCGCGCGGTAGAAGGGTGAGCGCTCGAGGAGGTACGCGACCTGGGCGCGGTAGGACGCGTCGTCGATCGCGAGCTGGTCGGCCGGGGCGCGGGATTCGACGTCGGGCGCGAGCATCAGCCGGAGCCGTCCGGCGCCTCGGGCTCGTACACGATCGCGCCCTCCGCCCCCGCCGCCAGCAGGAACCCGAGCGGGCGCTCCCGCTCCTCGGCCAGGTGGGCGAGCAGGCCGGCGGTGCGGGCGAGGATCGGCACGGCCTTCACGACCGACGGCGCGAAGCCGAGGTCGAGCATCACGGCGGCGATCGCCATCGCCACGTTCATCGGCAGGGGCTTCCCCCACGTATCGGCGACGCCGTCGCGCAGGCAGCGCGCAAGCAGGACGTGCGGACCGGCGACGCCGCGGGCGTCGGCGAGCTCGAGGATGCGCTCGGTGCGCGGGTCGACCGGGCGGTGCACCGGATGGCCGAAGCCCGGGAGCTTCCCGCCGGCGGCGTGGGTCTCACGCGCGACATCGGCGGCGACGGCGGCCGGCTGCTCGCCCGCGGCCACGCGGCGCTGAGCCTGCTCGAGGAGCCGCGCGCACTCCTCGGAGGTGCCGAGGACGACCGGCCCCGCACCGAGGATCCCCGCTGCGACCGCCCCCTGCAGCGAGCCGGGGTCGGCCGCGAGCGTCATCCGCGCGGCGACGTTCGTCGGCATCATCCCGTGCTCGGCGATCGCGACGAGCAGGAGGTCGAGGAAGAAGCGCTGGTCCTCCGTCGGCTCGCGGCCCGTGAGCAGCAGGTGCACGTACTCCGTGAAGCCGACCCGTCCCATCAGGTCACCGCAGAGGTCGCGGCCCCGCACCTCCACCCGATCGGGGTAGGCCTGGCTGATGTGGCTCACAGGGGCTCCGGCCCTCCCGATCTGCATGTCGCCTCCGCTCCTCGCTCCGTGGTCGTCCTGGATCGGGGACGACGTTATCCGACCGACATCGGAGAGGTGGGGCCCGCGGAGGCGCCGTCGCCGCGCCCGCGACGCCGGTGCCGCTCCGATCTCTAGGGTGTGCGGACGATGAGGCGCGCGATCGGGATCACGGCCGTCACCGTCATCGCCCTCGGCGTCTCCGGGTGCGGCCTGTTCGGGGAGGATGTCCCGCCGACGCCGGGCTCGTTCTCCGCGTGTCTCAGCGCCACCGGCTACTCGTCGTCGACCGACCCGGACGACGTCGATCCGATCGCGCGGGCGGCCGGGGTCGGGGCGGTCTGGGCGGAGATCGGGACGAACCAGGTGGTCGTCGTCTTCGAGCGCAGCGACGACGACGCCCGGCGGACGGAGGAGGCCTACGACTCCTCCGCCGGCGGCACGGCGGACGGGGAGCAGGCGGACACCGTGACCCGTGACGGGTCGGTCGTGCTGCACTGGGAGTCGCCGCCGTCGGCCGCCGACGCGACGGCCGTCGACGACTGCCTCGTGCCCTGACCGCGGGGCGACCGGGACGCCCGGCCCACGGCCCCCTCGCCCGGATCGCCGGGCGCGCCCGGCGGCCCCGGGGTTTCCCTGGACGCAATTTGTGCCTACTATGTGCGGATGCGAAATCTCCCGCGCATCCTGGGGTCTCTCGCTCTCGCCTGTCTGTTCGTCGGAACCGGTGCGGCGATCTCGGCGTCGGGCAACGGCGACACGCCCGACCCGGCGGCCGTCGCCGCCCACTGGAACACCGAGCGTCGCGCCCAGGCGCAGCCGCGCGACCTCGTCTTCGACGAGCGCGGGCTCGCCTACCTCCGGCTGAAGGGCGGCGCCCTGCAGCCGTACGGGCACGACACCCCGGCGCGGGCCCCGTCGGTGCGCGCCGTCAGGACGCCGACGCCGGCCGGCAAGCCCGGCGGCGACGGCGGCGGCGGGACGGCGGACACGACGAAGCCGCAGATCTCCGCCATGGACCCGGGCGCCGGGGCAGACCCGATCGGCTACGAGTACACGTTCTCGGCGAAGGTCACCGACCTCGAGAGCGGCCTCAAGTCCGTGTCGTTCGTGATCACGTATCCCGACGGCCGCACGCAGAGCTTCTCGGCCGGCACGAGCGGCGACGACGTCTGGAGCGTCTCGTTCTCGGGCTTCTCGAACGGCAGCTGGGGATGGCGCGTGGTGGCGAAGGACAACGGCCCCAAGGGGGGCAACACCGCGACCTCGCCCCTCGTGCCGTTCACCGTCGACACCGGCGGCGGTGGGAGCACCGGCGGTGGGAGCACCGGCGGCGGGAGCGGCAGCGGCACCTGCGACACGGCGACCGCCGACGCGGAGTGGACGTGCGGTGGAGCGGTGCAGACCGCCGCCGGGCGCATCTACTTCGAGATGCCCGCCAACCGCAAGGGCACGCGCTGGAACGGCTACGTCTGCTCCGGCACGGCCGTGAGCGACTCGAGCGGCTCCGCCTCCGTGATCCTCACCGCCGCGCACTGCGTCTACGACGACGCCAACAAGGCGTTCGCCCGCAACGTCCTCTTCATCCCGAACCAGGCGGGGACGAGCGGCTCGGGCACCGACCTCAACTGCTCGAACGACCCGCTCGGCTGCTGGGCCCCGACGTACGGCGTCGTCGACGCCGACTGGGCGTCGCGCAGCTGGCCCGACAACATCCCGTGGGACTACGCCTTCTACGTCGTGCCGACGACCGGGGCGCACACGGGCAGCGGGAGCAACCAATCCCTCGAGAGCGCGGCAGGCACCCTCCCGGTGAGCTTCTCGGCCCCCGCGACCGGCGCCTTCACGCACGCGCTCGGGTACTCGTACAGCCAGGACCCGAACTTCATGTACTGCGCCGAGGGCATGGCGACGCAGGGCTCGGCCAACTGGTGGCTGTCGCAGTGCGGCCTCACCGGCGGCTCCTCGGGCGGCCCGTGGATCCAGCCGCTCTCCGGCGGCTCGGGCCCGGTCGTCTCGGTCAACTCGTGGGGCTACAGCGGCTCACCGGGCATGGCCGGCCCGAAGCTCTTCGGGACGTCGGCGTCCTGCCTGTTCGGCGTTGCCCAGGGGAGCACGTCCCCGGTCGACCGGGGCGTCATCCCGAACGGCTGCTGACCCGGCGGGCGACCGCACACCACCCCCGGTCGAGCGCGCGCGGCGCCGCGGTGCTGAACCGCCGGCCGCAACGGCCTTGAGGCCGCCGCGCCGGAGCGCGAGAATCGGTCTGTGGCAGCGCGCGGAGCACCCGCGAGACGGCCGCTCGTCAAGGCGCTCCTCGGGGGGACCCTGGCGACGCGGCTCGCGCGCGGTCCCTCCCTCCTCCCGCGCAGCACGCACGACCAGGTGCTGGTCGAGGCGATCGCCGCCCTGGCGGGGGGCGCGATGGCGCTCGTCGTCGACGAGACCTTGTACCGCGTCGCACGGCGCCGCGGCGTGCGCAAGCTCCCGCTCGCGCTCGTCGTCGGCGGGTCGGTCGGCGTCGTCTACGTCCTCGCGACGCGGGTCCGAGGGCGCCACGTGCTCGTCGACGCGATCGAGTCGGCGAGCGCCGGGGTGACGTTCGGCACCGGGATCAGCGAGATCGAGCTCTCGCTGTTCGACGCGAAGGTGCCGCGCGAGCAGCTCGTGATGGTCGAGCGCGGCGTGGGGCTCGGCCTCGCGACGCGGGCGGCGGCACAGGCGCTCCGGGCGAAGCTCTCCGAGCCCCGCGACCTCGTGAAGGCAGGGATCCGGTACCGGAGGCTGCCGACCGTCTCCGGCGGCGAGGGCAGCCACGTGCCGTGGGAGACGCTCGACCGCGAGGGGCGGAAGTTCCTCGGCCTCGCCGCGTCGGCGCGTGAGATCGAGCGCGTCACGGGGCGGGAGGCCCTCGATCCGATCCGCGTCTACGTGGGCCTCGACCACGGCGAGACCGCCGAGGAGAAGGCCGCGCTCGCAATCGCGGAGCTCGAGCGGCTGGGGGCGTTCGCGCGCCGCGACCTGCTCGTCACCTGCCCGACCGGAGCGGGGTACGTGAACCCGGTCGCGATCGAGGCGTGCGAGCACCTGAGCGGCGGCGACCTCGCGACCGTCGTCGTCCAGTACGCGAACAAGCGCGCGCACCGGGCGCGCCGCGCGATCTCGAGGGCGATGGAGATCCACCGCGTGCTCGTCCTGCGGCTGTTCGAGCGGCGCCGGGAGCTCGACCGCGCGCCGCGGCTGCTCGCCTACGGCGAGAGCCTCGGCTCGTGGGTGCTCGCGGCGCTCCTCGCCCAGGAGGGGATCGAGGCGATCGGACGCTACGGGATCGAGAGCGCCACGCTGATCGGGCTGCCCTACGACGCACGCCTCCTCCTCGACCCGCTGCTCGACGAGCTCGACCTCCTGCCCGGCGACGCCGCGCAGTGGCAGCTCCGCGAGGACATCCTCGAGGTGATGCGGCAGAGCGCCCGGCCGCGGTACGCCCTGTACACGCACCCCGAGGACCCGGTCGCGCTCTTCCCCGGGGCGTCGCTCGCCTGGCGGCGGCCGCCGTGGCTCGCCGACCGCCGTGCGAACCGCGGGCGGATCGCGTCCTCGATGCGCTTCTATCCGGTGATCACGTTCGCCCAGGTGCTCGCGGACATGAAGAACTCGACGAGCTTCAGCCCGGACTTCGGCGAGCACGACCACGACTACCGCCGCGAGGTGCCGGCGATCTTCCGCGCCGTGTTCGGCTACGACGTCGACGACGACGTGCTCGAGCGCATCGGCGAGCGGACGCGGGCCTCGGTGATCCGGCAGTACGCGCGCGAGCGCGGACTCACCGACGACCCGCCGACCGACCCCGGCGGAGACGGCTGAGGGGCTCCGCCACGCACGCGCCGCCGCCCCGGGGCGGCACGGCCTAGGTGACGGTGAACCCCATGTACATCCCGGCCTGGTAGTGGCCGGTGATGTCGCAGATCAGGACGTACTTCCCCTTCTTCAGGTCGAGCGTGACGGACCCGCTCTTCCCGGCGTGGAGGTCGGCGACCTCGCCGACCGACCCGGCCTCGCTCGCCTCGTGGTTCTTGACGGGCAGCTTGCCCGGGGCCGTGTTCGACCTGATCACCACCAGCTCGTGGAGCGACATCCCGACGTTCTTCACGCGGGACGTGACCTTGCCGGCAGGGACGCTGCGCCTCGAGGGGACGATCTTCATCTCCGTCAACTCGACGTTGACGACGGTCGGGGCCGTTCCGGCCGACGACGGTGCCGCCACGGCCGCCGCCGTGCCGAGCACGGCGAAGGCGAGGGCGGACGCGACGACGACGGAGACTCGACGCATGTGACGCTCTCCTTGATCGGATTCGAGTGCGAGGAACACTCATGACTGATCGTCGTTTTAGGCGACGATCCGATCGTAGGTGGCGTTCGGCCCGCGAAGAGGGGCTCCTTGCCACTCCTGGGGCCGTCCTTGCCTCTCGTTGCCGAGCCGCAACCTCGGCTTCACGAAGCGCCGGCCGCGGGTCAGGCGAGCCCGGCGACCCAGTCGGCGATCGCGCGGCCGATCTCGTCGGGCGCGTCCTCCTGGACGTAGTGGATCCCGGGCACGGTCACCTCCCGCTGGTTCGGCCAGGAGCGGCAGAACTCCCGTTGTGCGCCGGTGAGGATCGCGCCGGGCTCGGCGTTGACGAACAGCTTCGGCACCTGCGAGCCGGCCAGCCACTCGGCGTACGACCCCACGATCGCCACCACGTCCTCCGGCGCCCCGTCGATCGGCAGCTCCCGCGGCCACGTGAGCGTCGGCCGTCGGCTCTCGCCGGGCTCGCGGAACGGGCGCCGGTAGACGTCGAGCTCGGGCTCGGTGAGCCCGCGGAGCACGGAGCCCGGGAGGACGCGCTCGACGAACGTGTTCTTCGCGAGCACCATCTCCTCGCCCGCCGGCGACCGGAACCCCTCGAAGACGCCCCGGGCGGCGTCCGGCCACTCGTCCCAGGAGAGCGGACGCACGATCGCCTCCATGTACGCGAAGCCGCGCACGGCGTCCCGATGCCGGTTGCCCCAGTCGAACCCGAGCGCCGAGCCCCAGTCGTGGACGACGAAGACGACCCGGTCCGTCACGTCGAGCGCCCCGAGCAGCGCGTCGAGATGGCGACGGTGGTCCTCGAACCGGTAGCTCCCGGGGCCCAGGTCGTCGAGCGCCGCCGAGTCGCCCATGCCGATCAGGTCCGGGGCGATGCACCGCCCGAGCGCCTCGACGTGCGGGATCACGTTGCGCCACAGGTACGACGACGTCGGGTTGCCGTGCAGGAACACGATCGGATCGCCCGTCCCGACCTCGACGTAGGCCATCCGCCTGCCGAGGGCCTCGACGAACTGCTTGGGGTAGCGCTCGCGCGCGTCGATCATGGCCGCCTCCTCCGTCGCGGTCACGGGCCGGTCGCCCGTTCCGCGACTCTACGCGTCGGCGCCCTGACGGTCACGCGCGCCGACCGACCGGCCGGCGAGCAGGCCTGCCCCGCGGCACCGGTAGTTCGCCCGGTGGCACGGTCGGTGAAAAACCCCGATGGTGTGCGCGCCGTGCCGTGCAACGCTGACGGCCGAAGGGAGGTCGTGTGCGGCTCCAGGCTGACCCCATCCCGGAACGGCGGCACGACGCCGTCGCCGACGTCGACGCGACACCGCTCGTCGACCTCGACGACGTGTGGAAGGTGTACCGGGCGGGACGCGTCGAGTTCCCGGCGCTCCGCGGCGTCGACCTCACCGTCGACGCGGGCGAGATGCTCGCGATCATCGGGCCCAGCGGCAGCGGCAAGTCGACGATCCTCAACGTGATGACGGGCATCGACCGCCCCACGCGGGGTGGCGTCACGGTCGCCGGCCGCGACCTGGCGACGATGAGCGAGAACGAGCTCGCCGCCTGGCGGGGTGCGACCGTCGGGATCGTCTTCCAGTTCTTCCAGCTGCTGCCGACGTTGACGGCGCTCGAGAACGTGATGCTGCCCCTCGACTTCGCCGGTCGGGGCCGCGTCGCCGAGCGCGCCGAGCGCGCACGGGCGCGACTCGACCTCGTCGGGCTCGAGGCCAAGGCCGACCGCTTCCCGAGCGAGCTGTCGGGGGGTGAGCAGCAGCGAACGGCGATCGCCCGGGCGCTCGCATGCGACCCGGCCCTGCTCGTCGCGGACGAGCCGACCGGCAATCTCGACACCGTGACGGCGACCGAGACGCTCGAGGCGATCGAGCGCGTGAACGACGCCGGGACGACCGTCGTGTTCGTGACGCACGACCGCTCGTTGAGCGCCCGCGCCGACCGCGTCCTCGAGATCTGCGACGGCCTCGTCGTCACCTCGCGTCCATGACCTCCGCGCTCACGCGCCGCGCCTGGCGGGAGCTCACCCGTCGACGTGCACGCGCGGCACTGACCGTCGCCACGCTCGCGGCGGCGATCGCGGGGCTGTGGCTGTTCGCGACACCGTCGCTGATGGACTCGGCGATCGAGAGCAGGGTGGCGACCGACCGCGCGCACGAGGTGCTGCTCAAGCCCGGGGGGATCGAGCTCTCGGACGCCGAGCTCGCGTCGCTGCGGTCGATCCCGAACGTCGCGGCGCTGGACGGCCGCGCAACCTACTGGACCGACCTCGCCGTCGGCGACCGGCTCCGCCGCGTCTGGGTCGTCGGCGTCCACGACTTCGCCGACCAGCAGGTGAACGTCGTCTCCGTCCTCTCGGGCGACGCCCCACGGGAGGGGCGCGCGACGCTCGAGGCGCTGGCCGAGGCCCAGAACGAGCGCACGGGCAGCCTCCGCGCCTCGATCGGCGACCGGGTCGATGTCCGGGCCGCCGACGGCTCGTGGCGTCCCCTCGTCATCAGCGGCACCGCGCAGACCCTGGAGTTCGGCAGCACGGTCGCGGACGGCAACCCGGTGCTCTACGTCCCGAGCCGGGTCGTCAACGACCTCGCGGGGTTCAGCGGCTTCACGCGGATCGAGGCCCGGCTCGTCGACCACGGCGCGACTGCGACCACTGCCACGGTCGACGCCGTGCGCGCCGGGCTGGCCGGGATCGAACCGGAGGTCTTCTACAACGACATCGCCGAGGTGCGCCCGCCCGACGAGTGGCCCGGGAAGGAGGGCTTCGACCGCTTCGTGTCCCTGTTCTGGGTGATCGCCGGTGTCTCGCTCCTCTCGGCCGTCGTCCTCGTCGCCACGACAATGACGACGCTCGTCCGCGACCAGACACGCGAGATCGGGATCATGAAGGCGGTCGGCGGGCGGGGCCGGGCGATCGTGCGCACGTTCCTGACGACGGCGCTCCTGCTCGGCGGCCTCGCGACCGCGATCGGGATCGCGGTCGGCGTCGTCCTCGCGAACCTGCTCGTCGGCTTCCTCGGGGGCCGGTTCTTCGGCGTCGATCCCGGCTGGCAGGTGAGCGCGCTCGCCGTCGGGCTCAGCCTGGCGGTGGGCCTCGGGCTCACGGCCGCCGCCGCGGTGCCGGCGCTCTGGCGGGCCGCCCGCGTGCCGGTGCGCGAGGCGCTCGCGTCGGCGGGCATCGAGGCCCGCTACGGCACGGGTCGGATCGACCGGGCCGTCGCCCGCGCGACGCTCCTTCCCCGGCCGACTCGCTTCGGCCTGCGAAACGCGACGCGTCGGAAGGGTCGTAGCCTGGCGACGGCCGCGCTCGTCGCCTTCGCCGTCGGCACGGCGGTCGCCTTCGGCGCGGTCTGCCTGACGTTCGTCGCGATCAGCGAGCAGACGGAGAAGCTCGAGGGCGGCGACATCGTCGTCTTCGGCGTCACGCCGTCAGGAGACCGGTTTCCCCTCGGAGCCGACGCGCAGGCGGTCATGGAGCGGGTCGACGGCGTGGCCGCCGCCCAGCCCTTCGCCCAGAGCCACGTCGCGGTCGGCGGCGTCGACACGTGGGCCTGGGGGCTGCCCGCCGACACCATCTACGACCACGCGCTCCTCGACGGTCGCTGGTTCTCCGACGACGAGGCGGCGGCGCGGGCACGGGTCGCCGTGATCGGACGGGCACTCGTGTCGCAGACCGGCCTCCGCGTGGGCGACACCGCGGTCGTCGAGGACCGCACCGGGCTCGTGCGCTACGAGGTGATCGGGATCGACGACCGCATGGTCAACGACGGCGAAGGGATGTTCGTCCCCGTCGACACGCTGCTCGAGGTCAACCGGTGGGGCGACCCGTCGACGTACTGGGTCACCGGCGCCTCGCTCGACGAGGCCGGGATCGAGCAGCTCAACGGCCGACTCGTCGAGGCGCTCTCGTCCGCCGGGTACGGCGTGGGGACGGCGCTTCGCCACGTCCAGCGCGCCGGAGAGCGCGAGGAGTCGCGCACGATCGTCGCCGTGATCATGGCGCTCGGCCTGCCGCTCGTCGCGGTCGGGATGATCGGCCTCGTGAGCGCCCTGACCACGAACGTGCTCGAACGGCGGCGCGAGATCGCGATCCTTCGCAGCCTCGGGGCCCGGTCGCGCCAGATCCGTCGCATCTACCGGGCCGAGGGCCTCGCGCTCGCGCTGCTCGGCTGGCTGGGTGGGATCGGCGTCGGCTACGTCCTCGGCCGCGTCCTCGTCCACTTCATCGGCGACGCGTTCCACACGAGCTTCGCCCTCAGGTTCCCGCTCTGGCCTCTCGGCGTCGCGCTCGTGACGACGGTCGTCGCCGCCGTGCTCGTGCTCCACTTCCCCCTGCGCCGCGCCTGCCGGCTCCAGCCCGGCGAGGCCCTCCGCTACGAGTAGCGGCGCCAGCGGGTCGTGGGCGTCCTCCATCCGAACGGCATGACGGGACGCGTCGCACCGACGACGGCGTGCCGGCGTCGCCGGGAACCGGCTGGCAAGCGGCGATTTTCACAACCCGTTCAGTACTTTCCCGCATTGCCTCGGCGACGGCCGTGATTGAGACTGACAGGAGACGTCAACAGCAGGAGCGACGGAAGCAAAGGAGGGATCCTGTGACTGTTGACCCCGAGCTCCGCCAGATTGCGAGCACGCTGCGGGAGCGCCCGTTCCCCACACGGTTCGCCGTCGAAGTGTGCGCGGACTGCAACCTCGCGTGCACGATGTGTCACCACCCGTCGATGTGCCGCCCCAAGGGGAACATGCCGTTCGAGCTGTGGCAGCGATGCGCCGACCAGGTGGCGGAACACTCGCCGTCGACGCAGTGCTGGTTCTCGTTCTGCGGTGAGCCACTGCTCGAGCCCGAACGGCTCGTTCGCATGACGCGGTACGCGAAGTCCGTCGGCATCCAGTCGGTCAACATCAACACGAATGGCATGCTTCTCACGCCCGACGTCGGGGAGCTCATCTTCGACTCCGGAGCCGATCTGATTGTGTTCGGGATCGACGGGTTCACGGCCGAGACGTACGAGAGCATCCGTGTTGGCGCACGACGCGACGTCGTCTACGAGAACGTCGAACGGTTTCTCGCAGCGAAGCGTGAGCGCGGCTCGGGACTGGAAGTACAGGTTCAGTTCATCGAGATGGACGAGAACGAGCACGAAGTCGAGGTCTTCTCGGAGCACTGGCTCCGACACGGGGCGACGCTGAAGGTGCGCAACAAGCTCTCGTGGGGAGGGCGGTTCGAGACACCCGTCAACATCGACCCGGACGACCGCATCCCGTGCCCGTGGGCGATGACGATGATGCACGTCTTCTGGGACGGTCGCGTGCCTCGCTGTCCCGGCGACACCGAGGGGGACGAGGCGGTCGGCAACGCCTGGGACACCCCGCTCATCGAGCTGTGGGCCGAGCTCGGCCGGTATCGCAGCCTGCACATGCAGCACCGGTTCGGCGAGCTGCCCGAGCGGTGCCACACATGCAAGGACTGGATGGTCGGAGCTGCTCACAGAATCCATCCGCGGAAGGACGACGCACCGCTCGTGGGGGTCGACCGATGAGCACGCTGTACCTCTGCGGAGCGTCCAACCCCGAGGGCGTGCGGCTCGCCCTGCGCGTCGACGAGGCCGAGGAGCGATGGGACCGGATCGTCCTCGTCGACGACGACTCCGCGCTCCACGGGGAGTCAGTGCTCGGGGTGCCGGTCGTCGGGCCGTTCTCCGTGCTCGAGGACGCCGATCCGGCCGTCGACGAAGCGGTCAATCTCATTGCACGGACGGCGCCGCGACGCGTCGCGGCGGGTGAGCGGATCGAGTCGTTCGGACTACGGCTCACGGGGCTGATCCATCCGGGCGTGGACACCGACGGCGCGGATCTCGCGCCCGACGTGATCGTCTATCCGCGCGCCACGATCGGCCCACACATATCGGTCGGCGCGGGATCGGTCGTCTTCATGGGCGCGATCGTCGGGCATGGCTCGCGCGTCGGGTCGCACTGCGTGATCGCGCCGAATGCGGTCGTCAACGCCCGCGTCGACGTCGGAGATCGCGTGTACATCGGTACCAACGCCTCGGTGCTCCCCGACCTTCGCATCGGCGAGGACGCGACAGTGGCGGCGAACTCGGCCGTGATGGGTCATGTCCGGGCAGGGACGACCGTGATCGGCGTTCCCGCCAAGGTACTCCCCCTCCCGCCGCAGCGTGCCGCGCCCGCTCGCGCAGCTGAAGGGGTGCCGGTGGGAGCGCGTTGAGAGGAGGAGGAATGACCCAGGCGGAGCAACTGGAGCAGATGAGCGACGAGATCGAACGGAAGGCTCTCGAGGACATCTACTCGGCGCTCGACGAGATCGACGACGACCCCGGCTCCAGGACGCCCGACGTCGTGCTCATCGGCGAGGGCGGGCTCGAGTCGCTCGCGTTCGTCAACTTCGCGGTCACGCTCGAGGCGCGCCTCCAGCGCAGCGGATGGGTGGTGAGTGTCATCGACCTCGTGGCGCAGGACACCGACGGCTGCACGACGGGGCAGCTCGCCGCACGGATCGCCGGAGCCGTTCGATGAGATGACCGCGGGCGCGGTGCCGCAGTTCACCACTCGCTCGATCTTCGGCCCGGACGCGTGCTTCCACCACGTCGGCCTGGGAGTCTCATCGATCCGAGCCGCCGACCCGGAGGCACAGCCGATCACGAATCGCACGCAGCGCGTGACGATGGCGTTCGTCGAGGTGGA
>NZ_DBNHWK010000005.1:0-38485 GCF_057140465.1 Gaiella sp. | reverse complement strand
CTCAGCGCGTCCGGGAGGACGGTGCTCTTCGTCTCTCATCAGATGCACGCCGTCTCGCGGCTGTGCGACCGGACGCTCTGGCTCGACAAAGGCGGGATCGTCGACGAGGGCGGCAGTGCCGAGGTCGTCGCGCGCTACCTCCAGGCCGGTTTCGGGACGGGCTCCAGTCGGTTCTGGCCTGACCTCGCCGACGCGCCCGGGAGCGGTCACGTCCGTCTCCGCTCCGTGCGCGTGCTGCAGGACGGCGAGGAGGCTCCCGCCGTCGACGTCCGTCGCCCGGTGGGGATCGAGATCGGCTTCGCCGTCCTCGACGACGGTGAGCCGGTGGTTCCGAAGATCAAGCTCGTCGACGGCCGCGGGGACGTGGCCTTCAACGCGATGGACACGAGCCCGCGCTGGCACGAGCGGACGTCTCCGGGCGACTACGTCTCGACGGCGTGGATCCCCGGGAATCTCCTCAACGAGGGGCTCGCCAGCGTCCAAGTGGCGCTCGTGTCGCTCGGAGCACCGAAACTCGTGCCATGGGCAGCTCTCAACGACGCGGTCTCCTTCCACGTCCAAGACCACGGTGAGGGCGACTCCGCCAGGGGCATCTTCACGGGCCAGTGGCAGGGCGTCGTCCGCCCGTTGCTGGAGTGGACGACCGAGGAGCGCTGACGTGCAACTCGTCGGCAGCGTCCTCGTCCGCAACGAGGACGCCTTCGTCGAGCAGGCGATCAGGAACGCCGCTGCGGTCTGCGACCGCATCCACGTCGTCGACCAGGAGTCGTCGGATCGCACCGGCGAGATCCTCCACGCGCTCGCCCGCGAGCTGGGGATCGTCGACGTCGTGCGCTCGCCGGACGCCGGCGACTCGCACCGGGCGCTCGAGCAGTACGCGGGCACCGGGACATGGGTGCTCGGCATCGACGGTGACGAGCTCTACGACCCCACGGGCCTCGCGCGACTGCGCGCGGAGCTCGATGCCGGCACGCACACCGACGTCTTCCGCCTCAAGGGGCACGTCCTGAACTGCGACGAGCTCGACATCGACGCGGGCTCGGCGTCGGGCTACATGGCACCGCCCTCGCGTCCTGTGACGAAGCTGTTCAACATGGCGGCCCTCGAGTCGTGGGCCGGGTGCCTCGAGCGGCTCCATGGCGGTGATCCCGTGTTCCGACCGGGCTACGACTGGGAGTCGATGAGATACCTCTCCGACGCGGCCGGCTGGGAGGACGACCCGTTGCGACTGCTCCATGTGTGCTTCCTGCAGCGTTCGAGCGTCGAGCCTCATCAGCCGGGCCGTGGACGGCCCAGCCTCTGGGAGACCGGGGAGTTCCGCCGTGGCCTGCGCGGGCGCCTCACGAAGCTTCGCTACCTGCGCCACGTCGACCCGCGCATCAGGGAGTACAACCGCGTCGGTCGGAACTGGAAGGACGAGTGGTACCGGCGCGGCCCGAGAGTCACGGTCGACGCCTCGCCGTTCGTCGCCGCTCCGGCGTCGTGATCAGCGTCGTCGTCAGCACGTACGCCTACCCGCGGGCGTTGGATGCGGTGCTCGGAGCCCTCTGCGCGCAGTCGGAGAGCGCCTTCGAGGTGATCGTCAGCGAAGACGGGCGGAACCGTGAGACGGCGGACGTCGTCACCGCGTGGCGGTCACGATTCGGCGACCGTCTCACTCACCTGTGCCAGGACGACGTCGGCTTCCGCGTGGCACGGGCTCGAAATCGCGCTGCGCGCGTGTCTCGCGGTTCGCACCTCGCGTTCCTCGACGGCGACTGCGTGCCCCGGCGGCACTTCGTCCGGGCGCTACGCCGAGATGCTCGCTCGGGCTGGTTCGGGGCCACCTATCGGTACGAGCTGTCGGAGGACATCACCGCGGAGGTGCTCCGGCGCGGCGAGCGGGTACATCGGTGGGGGATGCTCGCCTACGTACGGAACAGGAGACGGATACGTGGCTATCCGCAATGGCTCACCGTGCGTGACCGGCGTCGCGTCGGAACCACGCGCGGGGAGGACTTCGTCCCGCCGTACGAGAACTACGGCTTCCTCGTGGTCGGCCGGACGGACTTCGAGGCCGTGAACGGGTACGACATGCGCTACGAGGGCTGGGGTGGAGAGGACGTCGACCTCGCATATCGACTCCGACACCTCGGGGTTCGCTGTGGCTGGCCGGGGCCCGACACAACGCTGTTCCACCTCTGGCACCCGTCCCGCAAGGACACCGAGCGGCGGTATCTGACGCTCCTGCGGGCATGTCAGGCCGAGCGTCGCGTCGAGGCGCCCGTCGGGCTCCGAGAGCTCGACGCCGAGGAGCGCGCCGCGGTGACGCCCGGCCGAAAGCGCTAGCGTCGGCGTCGTGGACCGGTCGACCCACGACGTGCGGGTGCTGTTCCTCTACCGGGACTCCCCGTTGCGGCGCGAGGCGCTCGCCGAGCCTCCGGGGGCGCCCGCCCGCTACAGCCTGTTCGGCCTCGACGAGCTCCGCGCCGACGGGCTGGACGCGCATCACAACCTTGCCCCGGGCCTCGCTCCCTCCGGACGCGCTCGACGGGCGGCACGTGGGCTCAACCGACTCCTCGAGCGCGCGGGCGGCTACGGCGGCGACTTCGCGTCGGTGCTCGCCTGCCGCCCCGAGATCGCCGCCGCGGACGTCGTCGTGTCCAGCGTCGACACGCTCGGCCTCCCGCTCGCGCTGCTCCGGCGTGCTCGTGCCGTTTCCCGCACGCCGGTGGTCTACGTGAGCGTCGGCCTCCTCGACCGCGTCGCGCGTCTCCGTGGCGACCGCATGCGGCGCGCGTACCTCGAGGCGATCGGCGCCGTCGACGCGGTCGTCGCCTACGGGCACGGCGAGGCCGACGCGCTCCGAGAGTGGCTCGCCCCGCTCCCCGCTCCGCCGCGGGTCGTCTTCCTGCCGTTCGGGGTCGACACCGACGCGTTCGCCCCGCTCGACGTCGAGCCGGACGTGGACGTCGTCTCGATCGGCGCCGACCCGCACCGCGACTACGCGGCTCTCGCGCGCCTGGCCCGGGCGACGCCCGACCTCTCGTACCGTGCCGTCGCGGCCCCGGAGCAGGCGCACGTCCTCGGTGCGATCGCGAACCTCGAGCTCGAGACGGCGCTGCCGTTCGCCGTGGTTCCCGACCGTCTCGCCCGCGGACGGGTCGTCGTGCTGCCCGTGCGCGAGAACGCGTACTCCGGGGCGACGACGACGCTGCTCCAGGCGATGGCGATGGCGAGGCCGGTCGTCGTCAGCCGCACGTCGGCGATCGCCGACGGCTACGGGCTCGTCGACGGGGAGCACTGCCGGCTCGTCCCTTCGGGCGACGACGCGGCGCTGCGGCACGCCGTCGAGGAGCTCCTCGCCGACGCGGACGCGGCAACGGCCCTCGGCGCTCGAGCCCGCGAGCACGTTTCCGCCGCCCTCGGCTGGGCGCGGTACGTCGACGGCCTGCGCAGCGTGATCGACGGCGTGACTGCTAGGTGACGGCGAAGCGCTGCACCGCGTCGAGCTCCTCGAGCGCTCCGACGTAGCGGTAGCTGCGCTCCGCGAGCGACGCGAGCGACGCGGGGGAGGAGTACGTCCACGTCGCGAGCACGCGCGGGTCGCTCGTCGAGAGGCCGCCGCGGTGGAACCCGCTCGTGTTGCAGAAGACGAGCGTCCCGGCCGGCCCGGTGAAGGTCTCGACCGACGAGCCCGGGACGCGGGCGGCGAGCTCGTCGTCGCCGGGGTAGTTCTGGCCGAGCGGCCGCCACGGCCACTCCTTCGCGTACGGGCCATCGCCCGCGCTGCCAGGGACGTACTGGAACGGCCCCATCTCCTCGTCGACGTCGACGAGGTACAGGAACGCCTTCAGCAGGTGGCGGTCGTTGTAGTCGCGATGCCAGCGTTGCGAGGAGACACGCTCCGCGTCCGTCGGCTGCGGCACGGAGTACCAGAGGTCGAGGTACTCGAGCTTCGACCAGAGGCGCAGGTACGCGTTCGCGATGTCGAGCATCCGTCGCGACAGGCCCACCCGGAACCACGGGTCGTCGAGCGAGACGTCGACCCCGTAGCTGTACCGGCGCACGACGAACTCCTTGCCGGCCCGCCGCCGCAGCGCGCCCTCGCCGCCCGCCGCCTCGGCGGCGAGCCCCTGCGCGGTGTCCTCGACGAAGCGTCCCGCCTCGGTCGAGAGCTCCTCCCACGTCGCGGGCTCGGTGAAGAGCTTCGTGAACGGGAGCACCGTGAAGCCGCTCGCGTCGACGGCGTCCACGATGCGGCGCTGGACGTCGTCGAGGGCAGGCGTCTCCTTCCGGTAGCGGTCGCGGCTCTGCCGGTTCGACCCGACGCGGTCGTGGATCGCATACGTCGCGCGGATGCCGCCTCGCTCGAGCGCCGCGCCCACCCGGGGGATCCGGCGGAGGCGTGTCGGGTGCCGGTAGTGCACGCCTGCAGGCTACATCGTCGCCGGGCCGGTGACGCGTCGGCTACGGTCCGACGTCGTGAAGGCCAGCACCGTCGCCCGGGCGCCGCTGATCGTCGGGCGCCGCGCGTCCGCGGCGGCGTCTCGCCGCGTGCGCACACAGGTGGACTGGGTGACGACCCGCCGCGGACGTGCGGACGTCGCCGTCTTCCACGAGCTCGTGCCGCCGCCCACGGGGGGAGGACACCAGTTCATCCGGGCGCTGGTGGGCGAGCTCGGGCGTCGTGGCGTCGAGGTCGAGCTGAACCGGATCTCCGGGGAGACGCCCGCGTGCCTCTTCAACTCGTTCAACTTCGACATCGCACGCCTCCGTCGCTTCGCGCGGGCGGACTGCCGGATGGTGCACCGTGTCGACGGGCCGATCGGCTCGTACCGCGGTCACGACGACGGCACGGACCGGCGCGTGGCGGCGATCAACGCGGAGCTCGCGGACGTCACCGTGCTCCAGTCGCGCTACAGCCTGGAGCGCCACCTCGAGCTCGGCTACGAGCTCCGTGAACCGGTCGTGATCCGGAACGCGCCGGACCCGTCGCTGTTCTTCCCGCCGGAGGAACGCGAGCCGCTCGACGGCCGACCGCTCCGCGTGATCGCGACGAGCTGGTCCGACAACCCCCGCAAGGGGTTCGACGCCCTCCTCCGGGTCGACGAGGCCCTCGACCCCGAGCGGCTCCAGGTCACCTTCGTCGGCCGGTCGCCCGTGCGCTTCGAGCGGATCGCGATGATCCCGGCGGTCGCGTCGACCGACGTCGCGGACCTGCTCCGCCGTCACGACGCCTACCTGGCGGCGAGCCGGGACGACCCGTGCTCGAACGCCCTCCTCGAGGCGCTCGCGTGCGGGCTGCCCGCGCTGTACCGCCGCAGCGGCGGCCATCCCGAGCTCGTCGGCGACGCCGGCGTCCCCTTCGACGATGTCGACGAGCTGCCCGAGGCGCTCGAGCGGCTCGCGGCCGGCCTCGACGCATTCCGTGCCTCGATCCGCGTGCCCGCGCTCGCCGACGTGACGGACAGCTACCTCGGGGTGCTGCAGCCGTGAGCGCCGCGACGACGATGCGCCGCGTGGTCGCGCCGGCGGGCCGGGTGGCGATGCGCGCCGCGGTCGGCGTCCGCACCCGGGGCTGGGTGCCCGGAACGCGCCTCTTCGTCGTCGGCGACGGCAGCGGGTGGTCGCTCGACGAGGACGCCAGGATCCTCGAGGCCCGGGCGCGTCGGCTCGGGATCGCGACGGCGCCGTCGGCGTGGGCGCGCTTCGCCGACCGGCAGGCCGTGTTCCACACGAGCCACTTCACCGCGGTCCACCCGCGGTGGCTGGAGACATCGAACACGGTCGGCACGTCGTGGTTCCATGGTCGTCCCGGGACGCCGGGCTACCCGGAGTTCGACGCCGCGTTCGCCGCGCTCCGCCGTCACGCCGACCGCTTCGTGCGCGTCCAGGTCACGCACGCCGAGATGGAGGAGCTCGTGCTCGCGCACGGCGTCGCGCGCGAGCGCGTGTTCCGGATCCCGATCGGGATCGACCTCGAGCACTTCCCGCTCGGGGAGCCCGCCGACCGGGCGGCGTCCCGCTCCGCGCTCGGCCTCGCGCAGTCCGCGTTCGTCGTCGGCTCGTTCCAGAAGGACGGCGTGGGGTGGGGCGAGGGGCTCGAGCCGAAGCTGGTGAAGGGCCCCGACGTGCTCGTCGCGGCACTCGAGGCGCTCCATGGTGAGGTGCCCGAGCTGTGCGTGCTGCTCACCGGCCCCGCCCGCGGGTACGTGAAGCGCGAGCTCGCCGATCGTCGCATCCCGTTCCGGCACGTCGTCGCCTCGAGCCGGACCGAGCTCGCCCGCGCGTACCGGGCGCTCGACGCCTACGTCGTCCCCTCGCGGCAGGAGGGCGGGCCGAAGGCGGCACTCGAGGCGATGGCGTCGGGCGTCCCCCTCGTGTCGACCCGTGTCGGGCAGGCGCAGGAGCTCCTCGACGACGGCGTGAACGGCCTCCTCGTGGACGTCGAGGACGCGGAGGCCCTGGCCGGATCCGTGGCCCGCGTGCACGACGACGGCGCTCTCGTCGAGCACCTGCGCGCAGCCGGGCGGTCGACGGCAGTGCAGTACGCCCTCGACCGGCTCGACGGGCGCTGGGCGGAGCTGCTCGACGGGCTCGTCGTCCGGGCGGGAGCCGACGGTGCGCGTTGACCGTGCGCGCGTCGGGCGCTACGCCCGCGCCGGCGGGCGCTGGGCCCGGCTGCTGTCGCCGTCCACGGTCGACCCGGGCCTCCGCGTGTCCTACGGCCACGATCGGGTCCCCGGCTCCGACGAGCCCGCACGCGGCGGCACCGCGAAGTTCCAGCGGCTGACACGGCGCTTCCCGAACCACCCCGGGGACTTCACGCTCCTCTACCTCGGGTCGAGCTGGCTCCCGCGCGACCTGCGAGCGCTCCTGTGGGCTGCCCGCCGCCGGCAGGCACCCGTCGTCGTCAACCAGAACGGCGTGGGCTACCCCGCGTGGGCCGGTGCGCGCACGGCGTCGGTCAACGAGCCGCTGCGGCGTGCGCTCCAGGCCGCGGACCACGTCCTCTACCAGTCCGCCTTCGCCAAGGAGGGCGCCGACCTCTTCCTCGGCCCCCCGTCCGGGACATGGGAGCTGCTGCCGAACGCGGTCGACCTCGACCGGTTCGCGCCCGCGGCGGCGACGCCCGCGGACGGCCCGGTGCTGCTGCTCGGCGGCGACCAGCACCAGGCGCCCGACCGGGTCGCGCTCGCGCTGCGGGTGCTGGCGGTCGTGCGCGCGGCCCACCCCGACGCACGGCTCGTGGTGAGCGGCCGTGTGGACGACGACCCGACGGCGGCGGCACGCGGCCTCGGCGTCGCCGATGCCGTCGAGCTCACCGGGCGCTACCGGCAGGACGATGCTCCCTCGCTCATGCGCCGGGCCCACGTGCTGCTCCACACGCAGATGAACGACTGCTGTCCCAGCGTCGTGCTCGAGGCGATGGCGTGCGGCGTCCCGGTCGTGCACGCGGCGAGCGGCGGCACGGTCGAGCTCGTCGGGGACGTCGCCGGTATCGGCGTCCCACACGACGGAGACTGGCAGCGGCTCGCCGCACCGTCCCCCGAGGGGCTCGCGGACGCCGTCGAGCGTGTGCTCGCCGACCACGCGCGGTACCGCGAGGCCGCTCGCGCCCGCGCCGTCGCCCGCTACGGGCTCGGGCCATGGCTCGACCGCCACGCGGCGCTCTTCGCCGAGCTGCTCGCGCGACCGTCGTCGCGATCGTCCTAGGCCTCGGCCGTCGCCTCGACCCAGATCTCGCCCCAGCGCAGGATCGGCTCCCCCATCCGCCACCCGGCCGCATCCAGCTCCTCGCGCAGCAGGTCCGGCGTGTACTCGAGCTCGTGCGTCGGGTCGGAGAAGTACGGGAGGCCGAGCTCCCGTCGCAGCGGCACGCCCCATTCGCGGTCGACGTGAGGGACACGGATCAGCACGCGCCGTGCGCCGGCGCGCTCCCGCAGCGCCCGGAGGAGCTCGATGCGCGGCGCGATGTGCTCGAGCACGTTCGAGAGCACGGCGACGTCGATCGGCCCGTCCGGAACGTAGTCGAGCGCGTTGGCCTGCAGGTACGTGACCCGCGGGTGGGCGAACCGTCGCCGTGCGACGTCGAGCGACCACGGGCTCGTGTCGATGCCGATCACCTCGGCGCCCGAGCGAACGGCGATGTCGTGGGCGACGCTGCCGATCCCGCACCCCACGTCGAGCACGCGCTCGCCGGCACCGATGCGGTCGACGAAGAAGTCGTGGTAGCCCGTGAGGTGGTGCTTCGGGTGCACGCCGCCGCCGTAGTCGAGCGCGCCTCGATCGAGCGCGGCGGCGACGTCGTCGCTCGCGCCGAAGAGCTCGGTCAGCGCCTTCCGCCGATCGGGCTGGGCCCGGATCGTGGCGAGCCAGAGCCGGAACAGCTGACGCCACGGCCGGTACGGGAAGACGACGCGCAGCGGGCGCAGGGGGACGCGGCGTCCGATGCCGCGGACGACGCGGCCCAGAGTCCACGGGGGGCGCCCGGCGGTCACGACGCTGCCCCCGGGGTGCGATAGCCGCGCACCCGTCCCCCCAGGGCCGTGAGGTGGGCGCGCGCCCCGTCGACGTCGCCGCGGACGAGCGATGCCGCCGCTCCGCCGACCGGGCGCACGAGCATCCGCGTGAGCGTGCGCGGCCCGTAGCGGTGGCGTCGCAGCAGGTGGCCGACCGTGACGCCGGCGCGCAGGGCCGCCGCCCGCGCCTCGTCGGGCGTCCGCTCGGGCGACGGGTGGAGCACGACGAGGTCGGGGTCGTACTCGAGCGCCGCGCCGAGGTCGAGGGCCCGGATCAGCCAGTCGACCTCCTCCCCCTGCAGCCCGCTGCCGGAGCCGAGCCCGAGGCCCTCGTCGAACCCGCCGACGCGCTCGACGAGCGACCGGCGCACGTAGAGCGACGCGGAGTTCCCACGCGTCCACACGTTCGCGCGGTCGAGGCGTCCCCCCTCGGTCGCGAACCGGCGGGTCGCCGGTCTCCCCTCCGGATCGGCGGTACGACCGAGGAGGCCGTCGAGCCCGGGGTCGGTTGCCAGCCGCTCGCAGACCTCGGCGAGCAGCCGTGGCGGGTACGAGCAGTCGTCGTCCGGGAAGGCGACGACGTCGCCCTCGAGATGAGGGAGCGCCCAGTTGCGGGCCCTGCTCAACCCCCTGCCCGGCGGCTGCAGCCGCGTGACGTCGAGCGTGGCATGGCCGGCGAGCACCGGCCGGAGGCGGTCGTCGCCGTTCTGGTCGACGACCAGCACCCGGACGGCGACGTCGCCCTGCTCCTCGACCGATGCGAGCAGCCGGTCGAGCTCCTCGGTGCGGTCGACGGTCGCGACGACGAGGTCGACGGACAGAGGCCGGCTCACGCGCGAGAGGCTATCGTCAGATGCCGCTCCCCGACCGGCCGTGAAGCGCGCACCGATCCCGCACGTCACCTTCCTGGTCGCCGCCCACGATGCGGCGGCGACGCTCCGCGCTGCGGTCGCGAGCGTGCTCGGCCAGTCCGTCCGCGAGCTCGAGCTCGTCGTGGTCGACGACGGCTCCGGCGACGCGACGCCCGACCTGCTCGCGCGCGTCGACGACCCACGTCTCGTCGTGCTCCGCAACGGCGAGCGCCTCGGGCTCGCCGCGTCGCTCAACCGGGGACTCGATGCGGCACGCGGCCGCTGGGTGGCGCGCCTCGACGCCGACGACATTGCGCTCCCCGAGCGCGTCGAGGCGCAGCTGGCACGGCTCTCCGGCGCCGACCCGCCCGCACTCCTCGGGAGCGCCGTGCTCGAGTTCGGCGACGACGGCCGCATCGGCTCGCTGCACGAGCCGCCCGTCGGCCCGGCCGCCGTGCGCTGGCGGGCCCTGTTCGGGGCCCCGGTCTTCCACCCGACCGTGATCGTCGACCGCGAGCTGCTCGACCGGCACGGCCTGCGCTACGACACCGCGTACGGCGAGAGCGAGGACTACGACCTCTGGACGCGGCTGCTCGCGGTCGCGGAGGGCGACAACCTCCGCGCCCCCCTCGTGCTGCGGCGTATCCACGCCGGGCAGGCGTCGAGGCGCCGGAGCGAGCTGCAGCGGTCGCTGCAGCTTCGGGTCGCGCTGCGCGAGATCGAGCGTGTCGCGCCCGACCTGGCGCGAGCGGACGCGGAGCTGGCATGGCGGGTCGGGGCGGGCCTCGAGGTCTCGGCGGATGCGGTCGAGGCCGCCGCGGAGGCGCTCCTGCGCCTGTACCGGCGCTTCGCGGGCACGACCGGCGACCACACGGGGAGCGGCGCCCGGGGCGACGCCGCACGTTCGCTCGCTCGGCTCGGTGCCCGGGCGGGAGGCTCGACCGGGACGCTTGTCGTGCGACGCGCGGTCGAGCTCGACCCGGCGTTCCCCGCCGAGGTCGCCGTCGCGCGTGCGCGGCGCGCCGCGACCCGACGGCGGCTCCGCCCACGGGCCGAGCGGCTGCTCGTCGATCTCGAGGCACCCGCCGACGGTGCCGGCGGCCCTGTGCGCGTGGTGGTCGTCTCCCCCGAGCCGACGCCCTACCGGTCACCGCTCCTCGACCGCGTGGGAGAGCGCCCCGAGGTCGAGCTCACGGTCGTCTACGCCGGGCGCACGGTCGCCGGCCGCACCTGGGAGGTCGAGCCCGGACATCACGCGGTGTTCCTCGACGGCCTGCGTGTTCCGGGCGTCCGCAGGCTCCTGCGCCACGACTACCCGGTCACGCCCGGCGTCTTCGGCGTCCTCGCCCGGCTCCGACCCGACGTCGTCGTCGTCAACGGCTGGAGCACGTTCGCCGCCCAGGCGGCGATCGTGTGGGCCCGGCGCCACCGGGCCCCGTACCTGCTCCTGGTCTCGAGCCACGACGCGGTCGACCGTCCGACGTGGCGGCGCGCCGTGCGCAGGCCGATCGTCCCTCCCGTCGTGCGCGGGGCATGGGGCGGGTTCGCCCTCGGCACGCTCTCTCGCGCGTCGCTCGTCGCGAACGGGCTCCCGCCGCAGCGGGTGCGCCTCTTCGCGAACACCGTCGACGTCGCAGCGGTCGGCGAGCAGGCCGACGCGCTCGCGCCGCGCCGAGAGGAGCTTCGGGGCGCCCTCGGCCTCGGCGCCGACGACGTGGCGGTGCTCGCCGCCGGGCGCCTCGTGCCCGAGAAGGCCCACGACCACCTGATTCGGGCCGTCGCCGACAGCGACGATCGTCGCCTCGCGCTCGTGATCGCCGGCGAGGGCCCCGAGCGGGAGGCGCTCGCGGAGCTCGCGGCCCGTCTCGACGTCCGTCTCACGCTCACCGGCGACCTGCCGTGGGAGCGGCTCCTCGAGGCCTACGTGGCCGCGGACGTGTTCGCGCTGCTCTCGACCTGGGAGCCGTGGGCGGTCGTCGTCAACGAGGCCGCCGCGTGCGGGCTGCCGCTCGTCCTCTCCGAGGGCGTCGGGGCTGCCGCCGACCTCCTGCGGGACGGCGAGAACGGATCCCTCGTCGGCAGCGGTGACGTCCGTGCCGCCGCCGCAGCGCTGCGACGCCTGGCCGAGGACGCGGAGCTGCGGCGGCGCCAGGGCGCGCGGTCGCGGGAGCTCGTCGCCGGCTGGGGATACGAGCCGAGCGTCGAGTCGTTCGTGACCACCGTGCTCGAGGCCGCCGGTCGCCCGACGAGCCGCTAGCCTCCGCCCGTGAGCGCCCGGCCGCACATCCTCGTCCTCAACCAGTACTACTGGCCGGGCTTGGAGGCGACCGCCCAGCTGCTGGCACAGCTCTGCGAGGCGCTCGCGCGGGACTTCGAGGTGACCGTGGTCACGGGCGCGCTGCACGGGCTCGACGACCTCCCCGCCGTCGAGGAACGGAACGGCGTTCGCATCGTGCGCACCCGCTCCACCGCCTACGAGCGCTCGCGTCTCCATCTGCGTGCCGCGAACTACGTCACGTACCTCGGCGACTCCGTCCTCGCCGCGCTCGGCGGGCGCGAGCCCGACCTCGTGCTCTGCATGACCGACCCTCCGATCGTCGGTGACGTGGGACTCGTCGTCGCCCGCCGCTTCGGCGTGCCGCTCGTCGTGATCAGCCAGGACGTGTTCCCGGAGATCGCCGAGCGCCTGAAGCGCCTCGAGAACCGCGTCCTCCTCGGCACGCTGCGCCAGCTCGTCGGCCTGTACCTCCGCCGCGCCGACCGCATCGTCGCGATCGGCGAGACGATGAAGCGCCGTCTCGAGGAGAAGGGGGCGCCGAGCGAGCGGATCGAGGTGATCCCGAACTGGGTCGACACCCGTGAGCTGACGCCCCAGCCCCGCGACAACCCCTGGGCGCACGAGCACGGCCTCGACCGGGGCTTCGTCGTCATGCACTCCGGGAACGTCGGGCACGCACAGGACCTCGACAGCCTCGTCCGCGCCGCGACGTTCCTGCGCGACCTCGAGAACCTGCGGATCGTGATCGTCGGCTTCGGTGCGCGGCACGCCGAGCTGGCCGCGCTCGCGGGGAGGCTCGAGGTCACCGACACCGTGCACTTCCTCCCCTACCAGCCGCGCGAGGTGCTCGCGCAGTCGCTCTCCGCCGCCGACATCCACTACGTCGGTCTCGCCAAGGGCCTCTCCGGCTACGTCGTCCCCAGCCGCCTCTACGGCGTCCTCGCCGTCGCCCGCCCCGTGCTCGTCGCCGCCGACGAGGAGTCCGAGACGGTCCGCATCGTGCGTGAGACGGACTGCGGCATCGTCGTGCCGCCCGGGCGCCCCGATGTCGTCGCGACGACCCTGCGGGCGCTCGTCGAAGGCGATCTCGGCCTCTACGGGATGGGTGAGCGGGGACGGGCGTACGTCGAGCAGGAGGCGGACCGCGAGGTCGCCTTCGACCGCTACCGGCGGCTTATCGCCGACGTCGTCGCCAGCAGCGTGCGGTAGAGCGCGTCGACGTCGTCGACGAGCCGCGAGACCGCGTAGCGCTCGAGGACGCGGGTGCGACCCGCCTCGCCCATCGCCGACCTGCGCACCGGGTCGCGCGCGAGCACCTCCAGTCGCTCGGCGATCGCGTGCGTGTCGCCGCGACGGACGAGGAACCCGCTGACGCCCTCGTCGACGACGTCACGGACGCCGCCGACGTTCGTCGCGACCACGGGGCGTCCGGCGGCGAGCGCCTCGATGATCGTCACCGGCGTCCCCTCGTTGGCCGACGTGAGCACGACCGCGTCGCACATCGCGTACCAGGGCGCGACGTCCTCCTGGTACCCGACGAAGAGGCAGGACTTCGCGAGCCCCCGGCCGTGGGCGAGCTGCTCGAGGCGCTCGCGGTCCGTGCCGTCGCCGACGAGCAGCAGGAGCGCGTCGATGCCGCGCTCGCGGAGCGCGGCGAGGGCATCGAGGAGGTCCTCCGTCCTCTTGACGGCGGTCATCCGGCCGAACCAGCCGACGACGAAGCGGTCGAGGCCGATCCCGTAGCGGTGACGGAGAGCGGACGGGTCGTCCTCGCAACGGACACGCGGCTCGAGCTCGATGCCGAGCCGGACGACGGTGAAGCGTGACGCCGGGGCGACGCCCATCGACACGAGCTCGTCGCGGACCTCCGGGCTGACCGCCACGAGCGAGTCGGTGAACCGCCCGAGGACGGTCTCGATCGCCCGGAACAGCAGCGAGCCGGCGGTGCCGAAGTAGCCGCGGAGGACGTGCCCGTGGAAGGTGTGGACGACGACGGGCCGACGGCGTCCGGCGAGGAGCACGGCGACGCGTCCGACCGCGCCGGCCTTGGCCGTGTGCGTGTGCACGATGTCGGGGCGCAGCCGCCGGATCATCCCCGCGAGCCGCACGGTGGCGACGAGGTCGCGGATCGGAGAGAGCTCGCGCGAGAGGCCGGGAAGCCGGACGACGTCGACCCCTGCCTGCTCGGCGACGAACGCCATCGACTCCTCGCCGCGGCCGACGTCGCCGGCGACGAGCGTCGTCTCGTACCCCCGCCCGGCGAGGCCTCGCGCGAGGTACGAGACGTGCAGCGCGGGGCCGCCGACGTTGAGGCGGGCGATCACGCGGAGGACGCGGATCGGGCGCGTGGCGTCGTCTCGCACGGCGCAACGGTAGCGGCGGGCCGTACACTCGGCGCTCGTGATCGGGAAAGCGCTCTTCTGGGGCTCGCTCGGGGCGCTCGCGTGGACCCACGTCGGCTACCCGCTCGCGGTGGCCGCGCGGGCCCGGCTGAGGCCGCGTCCCGTGAGCGGCGACGACGGTAGGCAGCCGTCGGTGACGGTCGTCGTCGCCGCCCACGACGAGGAGTCGGTGATCGAGCGCCGCCTCGAGAACCTGCTCGCGCTCGACTACCCGCCCGAGCGACTGGAGGTCGTCGTCGCCTCGGACGCGTCGACCGACGGCACGAACGAGATCGTCGCGTCGGTCGCGGGCCGGGAACCGCGGGTGCAGCTGCTCGACTGCCCGCGCGGCGGCAAGGTCGCCGCCCAGGACCGCGCCGTCCGGGGGGCGCGCAGCGAGGTCGTCGCGTTCTCCGACGCCAACGCCCGCTGGGCGCCGGATGCGCTCGGCCGGCTCGTCGCCGCGCTCGCCGACCCCGACGTCGCCTACGTCTGCGGCCGGCTCGTGCTCGAGGCCCCGGACGGGTCGAACCGCGAGGGCGCCTACTGGCGGTACGAGCTGTGGCTCCGCGAGCAGGAGTCCCGGGCGGGGTCGATCACCGGGGGCAACGGGTCGATCTACGCGGTGCGGCGCGACGACTACGTCGAGGTCGACCCGCGCTGGGGGCACGACCTCGCGTTCCCCTACCGGATGGTGCAGGCGGGGAGGCGGGCGGTGTACGAGCCCGCCGCGCTCGCGTTCGAGCGTCCGACGCCCACGAACGAGGCGGAGTACCGGCGGAAGGTGCGCATGTTCGAGCACTGCTGGGAGATCACGCTCCGCGGGTCGATGCTCCGGCGGCTCCCGCCGTGGTACCTCGTGCAGATGGTCTCGCACCGCCTGCTCCGCTACGGGAGCGGGCTCCTCCACGTCGTGCTCCTCGGCGCGAGCGTGGTGCTCGTCGGCGCGGGCGCGCTCTACGCCCTCGCGCTCGCTGCCCAGCTCGCGTTCCTCGGCGCCGCAGCCGCCGGCGTGCCGCTCGCCCGCTACTACGCGCTCGTCACGTGGGCGACCGTGCAGGCCCTGTCGAACTACCTGCGCCGCGGCGTGCCGGCGACCTGGGACGCGGCGGAGGGGACGCGATGAGGGCCCGCCCCGTCCCGACCCGCGCGCGCGTCGCCGGGGGCGCCCCGTGAACCGGGTCGCCGACGTCGCCGTCGCCGGCCTCGGGCTCGCGGTCGCGAGCCCGTTCCTCGCCGCGGCGGCGATCGCGATCAAGCTCGAGGACGGCGGCCCCGTCCTCTACCGACAGGTTCGCGTCGGACGGGACGGCGTCGACTTCGAGCTCCTCAAGCTCCGCACGATGGTCGAGGGAGCGGAGCGCCGAGGGGCCGGGTACGCGGTCGACCGCGGCGACCCCCGGATCACGCGTGTCGGCCGGATCCTGCGCCGCACGTCGATCGACGAGCTGCCCCAGCTCTGGAACGTGATCCGCGGCGACATGTCGATCATCGGCCCGCGGCCGACGCTCCGCTATCAGGTCGAGCGCTACGACGCCCGCCAGCGGCGCCGGCTCGACGTCCTCCCCGGACTGACCGGCTGGGCGCAGGTGCACGGCCGGGCCGCGCTCTCCTGGGCCGAGCGGATCGAGCTGGACGTGTGGTACGTGGAGCATCGGTCGCCGCGCGTCGACCTCGCGATCCTCCTGCGCACGCCGCTCGCCCTGTTCGGCGGCACCTACAAGGGCGCGACCGGGGGCTGGCGCGACGACCAGTCGGCCCGCTAGGGCCCCCGGCCGACCGGTGCGCGCGTGTCACCGTCCTGCGACGGACGCTAGCCTCTGTCGCCGATGACCGCCGTCCTCTTCACCTGCGCGGGTCAGCGCGTGGACATCGTCAGCGCGTTCGGCCGCGCCGGGGCGACGACGGTGGGGGCGGACGCCGACCGGCTCGCCCCCGCCCTCTACCACGCCGACCACATGGCGCTCGTGCCGCGGATCGACGACGACGGGTACGTCCCCGCGCTCGCCGACCTCGTCCGAGAGCACGACGTGAGGCTCGTCGTCCCGCTCACCGACCTCGACCAGGCGCTCCTCGCGCGCTCCACGCGGGAGCTGGCGCCGGCGCTCGTGCTCGTGCCCGCTCCCGAGGTCTGCGCGACGATGGGGGACAAGTACCGCGCCCATGCGTTCTTCGTCGAGCACGGTCTCGACTCGCCGCGGTCGTGGCTCCCGGCAGACGTCCCGGACGACGCCCGCTACCCGCTGCTCGTCAAGGTGCGCGAGGGGTTCGGCTCCCGCCACATCCACCGCGCACGCGACCCGGAGGAGCTCGCCTTCTTCCTCCGCTACACCCCCGTCGACTCGTTCGTGCAGGAGTGCTGCCTCGGCGAGGAGTTCTCGATCGACGTCTTCTGCGACCTCGACTCACGCTGCCTGAACGCGATCCCGCGGACGATGATCCAGTCGAAGGGGGGCGAGTCGATCAAGGGCCGCTCGATCCAGGACCGCGAGCTGATCGAGCACGGCGCCCGCGTCGCGGAGACGGTCGGCATCGTCGGCCCGGCGAACGTCCAGTGCTTCCGCGAGCCCGACGGGTCGCTTCCGATCACCGACGTCAACCCGCGGTTCGGGGGCGCGTTCCCGCTGCCGCTCGCGGCGGGCAGCCGCTACCCCGAGCTCGCCCTCGCGCTCGCGCGCGGAGAACGGCCGGAGCCTCGGATCGGGGAGTTCCGCGAGGGGATCGTGATGACGCGCTTCTTCTCCGACCTCTGCCTGGTCGACGACGGCACGGACCTGCGGCCGTTCGCGGAGGAGCTCCCGCACCCGCTGGCCGCGGAGCCGGGCGAGGTCTGAGGGTGGCGCGCGTGCTCGTCACCGGCGCCGCGGGCTTCATCGGCTCGCATCTCGCGGAGGCCGTCGCACGCGACGGCCGTGACGTCGTCGCCCTCGACTGCCTCACGGACTACTACGACCCCTCCCTGAAGCGGGAGAACCTCGGCGGGCGCGAGCTCGTCGATCTCGATCTCGCGCGCGACGATCTCGGCCCGGTGCTCGACGGCGTCGACCTCGTCTACCACCTCGCCGGCCAGCCCGGCGTCCGTGCGAGCTTCGGCCCGGACTTCGAGCTCTACGTGCGGCGGAACATCGTCGCGACCGAGCGCGTCTTCGAGGCGGCGGCGGCCCGCGGCACCCGCGTCGTCTACGCGTCGTCGTCGTCCGTCTACGGCGACGCCGAGGCGTACCCGACACCGGAGCAGACGGTGCCGCGCCCGATCTCGCCCTACGGGGTGACGAAGCTCGCGTGCGAGCACCTCGCGCACGCGCTCGCCCGGACGGTCGGCCTCGACGCCGTCGGGCTCCGCTACTTCACCGTCTACGGGCCGAGGCAGCGGCCCGACATGGCCTTCGCCCGCCTGCTCGAGGCGATCGCCTCGGGCGGTGCGTTCCCGCTCTACGGCGACGGCGGCGCATCGCGCAGCTTCACGTACGTCGCCGACGCCGTCGCCGCCACCGTCGCGGCGGCCGACCGCGGGCGGAGCGGCGAGATCTACAACGTCGGCGGCGGCGAGGAGGCGACGATGGCGGAGGTGATCGCCCTCGCCGAGCAGGTCTCGGGGCGGGCGGCGGCGATCGAGCGCCACGCGGCCGCGTCGGGCGACGTCCGCCGGACGTCCGCCGATACGACGAAGGCGCAGCGGGAGCTCGGCGTGACGGCGACGACCGCGCTGCGAGACGGCGTGCGCGCGCAGTGGGAGTGGGCCACTGCTAGGGTCGCGGCGCGATGAGCGACGAGCGGCCCGGCGTCCCCGAGCTCGACGGTGAGCAGGAGGTCGACCTCCGCTCGGCCTGGCGCCGCCTCGCCGCCCGGTGGTGGCTCCCGGTCGGCGGCCTCGTGGTCGGGGCCGTGCTCGGGGTGATCGTCTCGGTGGGCGGCGGCAGCGTGTGGGAGGCGCGATCCCTCGTCTACCTCGGCCAGCCCTTCACCCCCGGGGGCGGCGGGCAGATCCAGAGCCTGCAGACGAACCCCCGCACCGTCGGCGAGATCATCCGCTCCGAGTCCGCGCTGCGCAAGGCCGCGCGCGACAGCGGGTTGACGCTCGGCCAGCTCCGCGGCAACGTCACCTCCCAGGCGATCACCTCGCCGGGGACGGCGCGCAACCTCTCGCCGCTGGTCGAGATCGTCGTCCAGGCACCGCAGGCGGTGAAGGCCGAGCGCGCCGCCGACTCGTTGACCGACACGGTCGTCCAGGACGTCTCCGTGTACGTCGAGCGGAAGATCGACCTGCTCGAGGAGCAGATCGCGAACGCGGAGCAGCAGCTCGTGCAGATCGACCGCAGGATCACCGCCGCGACCGAGCAGCAGCGGATCGCACTCGCCGACGAGAGCCTGAGCCTGTCCGAGAAGCTCCTCGTCTCGACGAACTCGAACGCCACGATCAACAACGCGGAGCAGCGCCGAGCCACGGTGTTCGCCAACCTGAACAGCGCCCAGCAGCTGCTCTCGCTCGCACAGACGGTCGAGCGCAGCCAGGTGATCGAGGGCGCCGCCGCGAAGAAGACCGCCGCTACGAGCCGTCGCACGGCCGCCGTGATCGGGGCGCTCCTCGGCTTGATCGTCGGCGCGATCGCCGCCTGGCTCTGGGATCCCGTCGCAGCGCGGAGGAAGGCCGCGACGGGCGCCTAACGAGGGTCCGTGTTCGAAGGCAAGCGCGTCGCCGTCGTCGTCCCCGCGTACAACGAGGAGTTGCTCGTCGCGGACACGCTCCGCGGCATCCCGGACTTCGTCGACCGGATCGTCGTCGTCGACGACCACTCGACCGACGCCACCGCGGAGCGTGCGCGGGGTGTCGGCGACCCGCGCGTCCGCGTGGTCGTCCACGAGCGCAACGGCGGTGTCGGGGCGGCGATCGTCACGGGCTACGAGCAGTGCCGCGACGAGGAGATCGACGTCACGTGCGTCATGGCCGCCGACAACCAGATGGACCCGGCGGAGCTCGCCGACCTCGTCGCACCGGTGGCACGGGGCGACGTGGAGTACGCGAAGGCGAACCGCCTCTTCAGCGGCGAGGCGTGGGCGCTCATCCCGCACGCGCGCTATCTCGGGAACGCGGTGCTCTCGCTGCTGACGAAGATCGCGTCCGGGTACTGGCACGTCGCCGACTCGCAGGCGGGGTACACGGCGATCTCCCTCGGCGCCCTGCAGCGCCTCGACCTCGACCGCGTCTACCGCCGCTACGGCTTCCCGAACGACCTCCTCGTCCACCTCAACGTCGTCGACGCCCGCGTGACGGACGTCCCGTCGCGGCCGATCTACGGCATCGGCGAGCAGTCGGGGATCAAGATCAGCCGCGTCGCGCCCAGGATCGCCTGGCTGCTGTTCAAGGGCTTCTGGTGGCGGATGAAGGAGAAGTACGTGATCCGCGACTTCCACCCGCTCGTCTTCTTCTACGCCCTCGGTGCGCTGATGACGGCGATCGGGGTCGTCCTCGGGGTGGTCGTCGCCTTCTCGCGCGTCTTCCTCGGCAACGCGATCACGACGCCGACGATCGTGCTCGTCGCGCTGCTCCTGATCTCGGGGACGCAGTTCACGCTGTTCGCGATGTGGTTCGACCAGGAGGCGAACAAGGAGCTGCGCTGACGGTATGGTCGATCCCGTGAGGGTGCGACGCCGGGCCGAGCGGGGGAGGTGGTGCGCGTCGTGGCGGCGGTAGCGGTCGTCGGTGGCGGGGTCGCGGGCCTCGGCGCCGCACACGCCCTCGCGGCCGAGCACCGCGTCGTCGTGTTCGACGCGGGGTCGCATCCCGGAGGCCACGCCCGGACGGTGGACGTGGGGCCCCTGACCGTCGACACCGGCTTCATCGTCTACAACGAGGCCAACTACCCGCGGCTGACGCGGCTCTTCGGCGAGCTGGGCGTCCACACCCGGCCGACCGTGATGTCGTTCTCCGTCGAGTGCCGGTGCGGCGTCGCGTGGTCGAGCCGTCGGCCCTGGCGCGCCGGCCGGGGGCTGCTCGCGGAGATCCTGCGCTTCCTGCGCACCGCGGAGTCGTCCGACCGCGATCCGCGGACGCTCGACGAGTTCCTGCGCGCCGAGGGCTACTCCGAGTCCTTCCGGCGCCACTACCTCGTGCCGATGACCGCGGCGTTGTGGTCGGCGCCGCCCGGCCGGGCGCTCTCGATGCCGACGTCGTTCGTCCTCACCTTCTTCCGCAACCACAACCTGCTCGGGCTGCGTCGCCGCCGGTGGCGGACGGTCGTCGGCGGCAGCCGCCGGTACGTGGATGCACTGCTGTCGAATCCCGGGATCGTCGTCCGCCGCGAGACGCGGGTGGCCGCGGTCGCGCGCGAGCCGGACGGTGTCGGCCTCGTCACCGCGGACGGTGTCGAGGAGCGGTTCGACGCCGTCGTCGTCGCGACGTCGGCGCCTCGCGCGCTCGCGCTGCTGACCGATCCCTCCACCGACGAGCGGCGGCTGCTCGGGGCCTTCGAGACCGCGGCGAACGAGACCGTCCTGCACACGGACGCCCGGTTCCTGCCGCGTCGCCGGGGAGAGCGGTCGGCCTGGAACTACCAGTCGGCGACCTGCGGCGAGCTCGCGCCGGCTCCCACGGTGACGTACTCCGCGAACCGGCTCCAGGGGCTGCCGTCGGGGCAGGAGTACTGCATCACCCTGAACCGGACGGGCGAGATCGATCCGTCCGCGATCCTCGCCGTCCACGCCGACGAGCACCCGCAGATGACGATCGAGAGCCACGCTGCCGCCTCCGAGCTCTCGACGCTCGACGGCCCGCGGCGGACGGCCTTCGCAGGCGCGTGGCAGGGGTACGGCTTCCACGAGGACGGGCTCGCATCCGGGCTCCGCGCGGCCGCGGCGATCGAGAGGGCGCTCGCATGAGATCCGCCCTGTACGTCGGCACCGTGATGCACGCCCGCCGCGGCGGCGTGGAGAACGTCTTCCGCTACCGGGTGTACATGACCCTCCTCGACCTCGCGGAGGGGCCGGAGCTCGGGCGCCGCCTGCGGCTCTTCGGGTGGAACCGGGCAGCGCCGACGTCCTTCCACGAGCGCGACCACCTCGACGTGCGCGCGCTGCTCGCCTCGCACGGCATCGACCTCGGTGCCGGCGGCGGTCGGCTCGAGGTGCTGACGAACCTGCGTGTCCTCGGCTACGTCTTCAACCCCGTCTCGTTCTGGTGGTGCCGACGTGCGGACGGGACGCTCGCCGCGATCGTGGCCGAGGTCTCGAACACGTTCGGGGAGCGCCTCCCCTACGTGTTCGTGCCGGCCGGTGCGGAACGCGCCCGCGAGCGCCTCGTCTGGCAGACGGAGAAGCGCCTCCACGTCTCGCCGTTCATGTCGATGGACCAGCGGTACACCTGGTGGTTCTCCGAGGCCGACGAGCACGTCGCCGTGCGCATCGACGTCCACGAGGACGGCGAGCCGGACTTCGTGGCGACGCTCGTCGCCCGCCGCGTCGAGCTCACGCCACGGTCGTTGCTCGCTGCGCTCCTCCGGCAGCCACTGCTGCCGGCGCTCGTCGTCGCGCGCATCAACTGGCAGGCGCTGCGGCTGAAGCTGAAGGGTGCGACGTTCTTCCGGAAGCCCCCGTTCGTGCCCGGGAGGGGCACGGTGAGGCGATGAGCGCGATCGCCGGGCTCACCGCGCGCCTCGTCTTCCGGGCGCTCGAGCGCGTGCGCGGCGGACGGATCGTCCTCCGGTATCCGGACGGCCGCGGGCGTGCGTTCGGCGACGGGTCGGCGCCGTCGATCGTCGTCGACGTCCGGCGGCCGGAGGCGCTGTGGGGCGCGCTCGGCCGACGGACCCGCGTCGGGTTCGGCGAGTCCTACGTCGCGGGCCACTGGGACTGCGACGACCTCGTCGGGCTCTTCTCCCTGCTCGGGCGAAACCTCGCCGCAGCGGCCGAGCACCCGCTGACGCAGCTGCTCCACGCGGCGCAACGCCTGCGGCCGCACCTCCCCGAGCGGCAGACCCCGACCGTCGCGAAGGACAACATCTACGCCCACTACGACCTGGGCAACGAGCTCTTCGCGCTGATGCTCGACCCCACGATGACGTACTCGTGCGCGTACTGGGAGCGCCCGGAGATGACGCTCGAAGAGGCGCAGGCGGCGAAGCTCCGGCACGTCTGCGAGAAGCTCCGCCTCGGCCCGGACGACCACCTGCTCGAGATCGGCTGCGGCTGGGGCAGCCTCGCGATTCACGCGACACGGGAGAGCGGATGCCGGGTCACGGGGCTGACGCTCTCGCCCGCCCAGGCCGCGCTGGCGCGCGAGCGCGTGGCCGACGCGGGCCTCGACGGCCGCGTCGAGATCCTCGAGCGCGACTACCGGCAGCTCGAAGGCTCGTACTCGAGGATCGTGTCGGTCGAGATGATCGAGGCGATCGGCCACGCGGAGTACCCGAGGTTCTTCGCCGCGATCGACCGTCTCCTCGCACCCGACGGGCTCGCGTGCGTCCAGGCGATCGGCATCCCCGACGAGCGCTACGAGCGCTACCGGCGCACGCCCGACTGGATCCAGCAGTACGTGTTCCCGGGGTCGCTCCTGCCGTCGCTCGAGGCACTCGCGTCCGCCGTCGGCCGGACACGGCTGATGATCGTCGGCGTCGAGGAGATCGGCATCGGCTACGCGCAGACCCTTCGCGCGTGGCGGGAGAACGTCGAGTCGCGGGCGGACGCCGTACGGGCGCTCGGCTACGACGAGCGGTTCCTCCGCATCTGGCGCTTCTACCTCTCGTACTGCGAGGCCGGGTTCGCGATCCGCGCGCTCCGCGACATGCAGCTCGTGCTCAGCCGCCCCTTCAACGACACGCTCCCCGAGCAACCCGACCTCCGGAGGTCCTTCTGATGCGCATCACCGAGCACATCGACGTCGACGCGCCGCCGGCCGACGTCTGGGCCGTCGTCTCCGACCTCTCCACGCACACGGAGTGGCGGCCGGCTCTCCTCGAGTTCCGCCAGGTCTCGGACGGGCCGCTCGGCGTCGGCTCCCGCATCCGGGAAGTCGTTCGCTGGCGACGGAGCGAGCTCGTGCTCGACGACGTCGTCACCGCGCTCGAGCCGGAGCGGCGGTTCGCGCTCACCGGAAGCTCGACGTCCGTCGAGTTCGACCTCGAGCTCCGCCTCGAGCCGACCGACGCGGGGACGCGCGTCACGATGGACTGGCCGCTCCGGCCGCGCTCGCTCCTCCTCAAGGTGGCGGCTCCGTTCCTCGGTCGCGCGATGCGCGCGGCCACCGCCGAGGAGCTCGAGCACCTCAAGCGCTACGTCGAGGGGCGGCGCTCGAACAGGTAGTGCGAGATGCCCCACTCGCGCCCGCGGCGATAGCCGAACAGCTCCGCGCAGGCGAGGAAGAACACGCGCCAGCGGGCGAGCCAGAGCGCAGCGGCTCCGTCCCCGTAGGCGCCCGCGAGCACCGCACGGGCCTCCTCGGAGGCGGCGTCGAGGTTCGCGAGCCACGCCTCGGCCGTTCGTGCGTAGTGGGTGCCGTCGATGCTCCAGGCCTCGCGGAGCACGAGGTCCCGCTGGAAGCGGGTGAGGAGGTCGTGCGACGGCATCGTGCCGCCGGTGAAGAACGTGCGCGCCATCCAGGAGCGGTCGAACGTGTAGGCGTAGCGCGCGTGCGAGAACACGTGAGCGAAGAACCGCCCGCTCGGCCGGAGCCACGACGCGACCTTCGCGAGCAGGGCGTCGTAGTTCCGCATGTGCTCGAGCATCTCGACCGAGACGACCCGGTCGAAGCGCCGGTCGGTGTCGAAGACGTTCATGTCCGCGGTGACGACCTCGATCCCGTCGATCCCCCGCCGCGCTGCCTCTCGCTCGATGTGCTCGCGCTGCAGCGACGAGTTCGAGACGGCAAGGACGCGGGACGTCGGGTAGCGCTGGCGCAGCCAGAAGGTCAGCGACCCCCAGCCGCAGCCGAGGTCGAGCACGTCCATGCCGTCCTCGATCCCGGTACGGCGGCACGTGAGCGCGAGCATCGCCTCCTCGGCGCCCGCGAGGGAGGAGACGCCCTCCGGCCACAGGCAGCCGCTGTACTTGAGGCGCGGGCCGAGACAGAGCTCGAAGAACGCTGGCGGGAGCTCGTAGTGCTGCTCGTTCGGACGATCCGGGACCGGGGCGATCGGAGCGCTCCGGGAGCGCTCGACGAGGTCGGAGGCTCCCCGCGGGCTGCGCCGCTCGCGGTGGAGGCGCAGCGCGCAGTTCGCGCGGATCAGCGGGCGCAGGACCGCGTCGGGAACGAGGTCGCGCTCCAGCAGGAGGTCGGACAGCACGTGACCCATTACACCTGCTCCGGTCTCGTCCGCGCCGCGCGGTCGTGTGCGGGAACGTGAGGATCCCGTAAGAACTGGGCCTGTCCGCCCGAGGCCCTGGGTAGCATCGCCGCATGTCCACGTGCGTCGTCACCGGTGGAGCAGGCTTCCTCGGCTCCCATCTCTGTCAGGCGCTCCTCGAGCGTGGGAACCGTGTGATCTGCATCGACAGCCTCGAGACCGGGTCGCTCGCGAACATCGAGCACCTGCGTGACGACGCGTTCCGCTTCCTGGGGCACGACATCACGGAGCACATCGAGGTCGACGAGCCCGTCGACACGGTCTACCACCTCGCGAGCCCCGCCAGCCCGATCGACTACCTGCGGCTGCCGCTCCTCACGCTGAAGGTCGGCTCCTACGGGACCCACAACGCGCTCGGCCTCGCGAAGGCCAAGCGCGCGCGGTTCCTGCTCGCCTCGACGAGCGAGGTCTACGGCGACCCACAGGTCCACCCTCAGCCGGAGACGTACTGGGGGCACGTCAACCCGATCGGCCCGCGCGGCGTGTACGACGAGGCGAAGCGGTACGCGGAGGCGATGACCATGGCGTACCACCGCCAGCAGGGCGTCGACACGGCGATCGTGCGGATCTTCAACACCTACGGCCCGCGGATGCGGCCGCACGACGGCCGCGCGATCCCCACCTTCCTGCGGCAGGCGATCGAGGAGAAGCCGCTGACGGTCTTCGGCGACGGGTCGCAGACGCGGAGCTTCTGCTTCGTCGACGACCTGATCCGGGGGATCGTCCTCCTCGCCGAATCGGGAGAGCACCTGCCCGTCAACATCGGCAACCCCGTCGAGCGGACGCTGCTCGAGCTCGCCGAGACGGTGATCCGGGTCACCGGCTCGTCGAGCCAGATCGTCTTCGAGGCGCTCCCCGTCGACGACCCGCAGGTGCGCGAGCCCGACATCACGCGGGCCCGGCAGCTGCTCGGGTGGGAGCCCGAGGTCGACCTCGAGGACGGCCTCCGGCGCACGATCGCGTCACTCGGAGGGGAACCGACGCGTGCGTAGGCTCGCGGTCGTGGCCGCGGCGTCCGTGTACGCCGTGGCGCTCGTGCTCGCCCCCACGGCCGACGCGTCGCGCTTCATCCGCATCGGCATCTACGACGACGCGGAGATCCTCTACGGCAACCCGGACTACGTGTTCCCGATCCTGCAGCAGATCAGCACAAAGCTGATCCGCGCCAACCTCCGCTGGGGCGGCCCGAACGGCGTGGCGAACACGAAGCCCGGCAACCCGTCCGACCCGGCGGACCCCGCCTACGACTGGACGGCGTACGACCGCACGGTGCTCCGGGCGCGGGCGATCGGCGCCGAGGTCATGCTCTCGATCGTCGGGACCCCGTCGTGGGCGAACGGCGGGAGGGGGTGGAACGTGGCGCCGACGAAGGCGATCGACCTGCGCCGCTTCGCCGTCGCCGCCGCGCGCCGCTACAGCGGGACGTTCACCGGCCCCGAGGGGAGGCTCCCCGCCGTGCGGCTCTGGCTCGCCTGGAACGAGCCGAACAACCCCGTCTTCCTGAAGCCACAGTACGCGCGGATCGGTAGCCGCTGGGTGCTGCTGAGCGCACGCGACTACGCGCGCATCTGCAACTCGGTCGTCGCCGGCGTGAAGTCGGTGCAGCGCAAGGCGCGCGTCGGCTGCGGCGTGACCGCGCCGCGCGGGAACAACAACCCGAACTCCTCCCGGCCGTCGTCGTCGCCGATCGCCTTCCTCCGCGCGATGAAGGCTGCGGGCGCGCGCGGCTTCGACGCCTACGCGCACCACCCGTACTACGGCACCAGGAACGAGACCCCCTCGACCCCGCCGCCCCCCGGCATGCGCGGTCAGGCGCCGACCGCGGTCACCCTCGGGAACTTCCAGGTGCTGACGAGTGAGGTGCAGCGCCTCTACGGCAACGTCCGCCTCTGGGTGACGGAGTACGGCTACCAGACGAACCCCCCGGACAGGCTGTTCGGTGTCAGCTACGCGGAGCAGGCGGCCTACATGCGCGAGGCGTACCTCAAGCTCCGCCGGGACCCGAAGGTGGACGTCTTCGTCTGGTTCCTGCTGCGCGACGAGGCCCGCCTCGGCGGCTGGCAGTCGGGCCTCTACAACCGCCGCTACGTCCGCAAGGACGCACGCGAGACCTTCGAGCAGATCTCGACCGGGCGCATCAGGTAGGGCGAGTCGTTCGGCTGCCGGGTCTCAGGCGACCGCGTCGCCCGACCCGAACGTCCGCCGTCGCTCCCCGTCGGCGTCGTCGACGAGGTGGCCGTCCCGCTCCACGTACCCGCCCTTGCCGCCGACCACGAGCAGCACGAGGTCGTCGGTGCCGGCATTGGACACCTTGCGCGGGGTCGTCGACTCCACGTGGCAGAGCCCGCCCGGGCCGAGCACGCGCACCTCGTCGCCGACCTCGAAGCGCGCCGTGCCGCGGTGCACGAAGTACAGCTCGTCCTGGACGTCGTGGTAGTGGGCGAAGCCGTCGTGCCCCGGCGGATAGACGATCGCGTTCACCCCGAAGGCGGTCACCCCGAGCTCCCGGCGCACCTTGCGGAACCCGTACCCCTCCCCGAGCTGGTCGATCGATCCAAAGCGATGGCTCATCGGCCGGATCCTCCTCCCTGGAGATACTGGATCGTGAGCCGGAGCCCCTCCTCGAACCCGATCCGGGGCTCGTACCCGATCACCTCCCGCGCGCGGGTGACGTCGGCCCACGACTGGAGGACGTCTCCCGGTCGCGGCGGCGTGTGCTCCCGGGTCACGGGCTTCCCGAGCAGGCGCCCGATCGTCTCGGCGAGCGTGCCGACGGTCTCGGAGCCGCCGGCCGCGATGTTGAGGACCGTTCCCGCGGCCTCCGCGGCGTCCGCCGCGAGGAGGTTGGCGTCGACGACGTTCGCGACGTAGGTGAAGTCCCGGGACTGCTCACCGTCCCCGTGGATCGTCACCGGCTCGCCGGCCGCGATCGCGCTCACGAAGAGGGGCACCACGGCTGCGTACTGCGACCCCGGGTCCTGGCGTGGGCCGAAGACGTTGAAGTACCGGAGCGCCACCGTCTCGAGGCCGTACACCCGCGCGAAGCTGACACAGAAGCGCTCCGCGGCGAGCTTGGCGACGGCGTACGGCGAGATCGGGTTCGGCGCCTGGGACTCCGTGCGCGGGAAGGTGCCCCCGTCCCCGTACACGGACGACGACGACGCCGCGACGACGCGGCGCACGCCTTCGTCCCGGGCTGCGAGCAGCACGTTCAGCGTGCCCTCGACGTTCACCGCGGTCGACGTCAGCGGATCCTGCACCGACCGGGGAACCGAGCCCAGCGCCCCCTGGTGGAACACGATCTCCACGCCGCGCACCGCCGTGTGCACCCGCTCGTACGAGCGCAGGTCGCCCTCGACGACCTCGACGTCGTCGGCGATGCCGAGGAGGTTGCCGCGGAGCCCGGTCGAGAAGTTGTCGAGCACCCGGACGCGATCGCCGCGCACGAGGAGCTCGCGGACGAGGTTCGACCCGATGAACCCGGCGCCGCCCGTGACGAGGACGACGCGGCTCACGGCGACCGCTCGGCCACGACGTGGTAGTTGGCGGTGAGCGTCCCGGGGCGCGGCTGCTGCAGCAGCGAGATCTTCCGGTCGAGCGTGCGCCCGACACGGTTGATCGCCGCGACGACCGCCCCGCGGGCGAAGCGGATCGGAGTCCGGCGCAGGAGGTGCTCGAGGTAGATCGCGTTCAGCATCGCCAGTGTGGACGCCGTACCGGCGCCGGCGGTCACCCTAACGGAGGCCCAGTCGCCCGTGTCGCGCAGGAGCTTCTCGAGCCCGGTGTGCGTCCAGCGCCAGTGGTCGGAAGGGGCCGGGTGGAACACGTAGACGCCGTGCGTCGAGAGCAGCAGCCGCCCCCCCGATCGCGTGACGCGGCTCAGCTCCCGCGCGGCCTGCACGGGGTCGTCGACGTGCTCGAGCACCTGCGCGCAGAGGACGACGTCGAACGACCCGTCCTCGACGGGCAGCGCCTCGATCGGCCCACGGAGGTCCGCGGCCGGGTTCTCGACGGCGTCGACGCCCACGTGCTCGGAGACGTACGGAGCGAACAGCTCGCGATAGGGCTTCTCGCCGCAGCCGACGTCGAGGAGCCGGTAGGGGCCGAGGGCCTCGTGTGCCAGGCGCGCCTCCGCCGCGAGCCAGCGCACGAGGGGCGCCCGGACGGCGTACGTCGTCGTCGAGAGCGGGGGATCGAGGCGCGGGTCAGTCACGGACAGTCGTGAGGGCGAGGGCGACGAACGTCAGTGCGGCGAGCGGGATGCCGGGCACGAGCCCGATACCGGCCCACACGCCCGTGGCGACGAGCAGCCACGCGAGGCCGACGAGTGGGGCGGGCGACCCGCGAATGCCGCGGACGGCCGAGGCGACGGCCGCCGAGAACAGGCCGAGGAGTGCGGCGAAGCCGACGATCCCCATGTCGGCCGGCACCTGCACGTACAGGCTCTGCACCCCCCAGGGGCGCTCGGGCGAGGGGAACGCCTCCTCGGGCTCGTCCGGGAACCTCCGGCGCGCGTCGTCGAGGTAGGGGCCGTAGGCCCACTCCTCGCTCGACGCCTGGAAGCCGACGCCGACGACGGGGTGGTCGAGCCAGATGCGCGCACCGATGTACGCGAGGAGCGTGCGCTGGGCGTAGCTCTCGATGCCGGTGTCGGTCACGCGGTCGCGAATGCCGAGGAACTCGGCGAATCGTGTGATCGCCTCGGCTCGCATCGTTGTCGCCCCTGCCGTCACGGTCAGCACGATGCCAATGGTCGCGAGCACGCGCCCGAGTCGGGCGCCCGTCGTCAGGTAGGCGACGATCACGACGACGGCGGCAGCGAGCCACAACCCTGCAACCGCGGTGAGTGCGCCGGAGAGGACCAGTCCCAGGCTTCCGGCGACGACCGCAGTTGCGATCCAACTTCGTCCCGCCAGTGCCCGGCGGTCGGCGAACAGGAGGGCGACGAGCCCGAGAGTCACCGCTGCCCCGCTGAGTGCTGCGAAGTCGTGCGTGCCGAGGAACGACGGCTCGCGCTGCCCCGGGCGCTTCCCCTGGAACTCGGCCACGACGCCGAGGAACTGCAGTGCGCCCCACGCCGTTGCGGCCGCCCCCCAGAGGACGACCGCGCGGAAGAGCGGCACCGCCTCCCGGGCGCTCCTGACGACGAGCACGGTGGCGGGGAGGAGCATCGCGTACCAGGCGAGCTTGAGCGCGCTCACGACGTGCGGTGCGTACGCGTACTCCTCGCCGCGGAGCGCCGGGGTCGCGAGCGACAGGAGGGCGAGCGCGACGAAGGCGGCCGCAGCGCCGAGCACCCACCGCGCGCGCGCCAGCGGGCCGAGGCCGTCGCGCCGGGTGCGGAGGCCGGCCGCGACCGCCACGGCCGCGACCGCGGCGTCCGCGAGCGTGACGTCCACGGTCGTCGACGCGAGCCCGATCGACACGTGGGGCTGGTACGTCGCGTGGAGGAAGAGCGGGGGGACGGCGATCGCGAGGACGAGGCCCTCGCCCCCGGTGCCGGCCGAGAGGTGGCGCACGCGCGCCGCGAGCGTCGTGCGGCTCGGAACAGGCTGCGCCGTCACCGCCGCCACTGTAGACGACGCGGTGGCGGCCCGAATCGCCGGGGAGCGCGGCCAGGCGGCGCTCTACACTGGCCTGCGACATGCGCCTCCGCCTGCTCTGGCGCCGCTCCGCGACGGCCGCCGGCCTCTACGCCTCCGTCCTCTTCGGAATCCTCGGCACGATCGTCGCCGCGAACGTCCTCGGGCTCGACGAGTTCGGCGTCTTCGCCACTGCGCTCGTCGCCGCGTCGTTCTTCCAGACGCTGCTCGACCTCACGGTCGAGGACTCGCTCACGAAGTTCGGCTTCCGGTACGTGACCCGGCAGGAGTGGGGCAAGCTGCGGCGCCTCTTCCGGCGCGCGCTCGAGCTGAAGCTCGCCGGGGGGCTGCTGGCGGGGCTCGTGCTCCTCGCTCTCGCGCCCTTCGCGGACCGGGTCTTCGACACGGACGGGCTCGAGGCCGCGCTCCTCGCCGTCGCCGCGCTCCCGCTCGCCCAGGCGCCGGAGAACGTCGCCGGCACCGCGCTCCTGCTCCGTGGCCGGTACGACCTGCGGGGTGCCTACCTCGCCCTCTCCATGGCCCTGCGCCTCGGGGCGATCGCGATCGGCACGCAGTTCGGCGCGTGGCAGGCGCTCGCGCTCGTCGTCGTCGCACAGGTGATCGCGACCGTGACGATCTCGGTCGTCGGGCGCGCCGCGCTCCGGCGGTTCCCGACGGCTCCCCCGGAGCCACTCGGAGGCGATCGGCGGCCGCTGATGTCGTTCGTGCTCGGCTCCAGCCTCGCCACGGGGGTCGTCTCGCTCCGTGCGACGCTCGCCCCGCTCGTCCTCGGTGTCGTGGCGGGGACGAACGCCGTCGGGCTGTTCCGCGTCGCCCAGGCTCCCCAGAGCGGGCTCACGGCCGCCTCCGCGCCGGTCCGCCTCGTCCTGCTCACCGAGCACACGCGCGAGTGGGAGCTCGGCCGCCAGCGGGCGGTGATGGCCGCCGTCCGCGCGTACACGACGAAGGTCGCCGCGCTGATGGCGGTCGCCGTCCCCGTGTTCTTCGTGCTGATGCCGTGGCTCGTCCGCACCTTCTTCCGTGACGAGGCGTACGAGGCCGCGATCACCGCGGCCCGGATCATCCTCTTCGCCGGTGCGATCCAGGTGATCCTCGGCTGGTCGAAGTCGCTGCCGACGACGATCGGTCGCCCGCGGCTCCGCGTGATCACGCACGGCGTCGAGGCCGTCGTGTTGCTCCCGCTCGTCGCCGTGCTCGGCGCGGAGTGGGGTGTCACCGGCGCCGCGGTCGCCGTCCTCGTCTCGACGCTCGCGTTCGCGGCGACGTGGGCCGTGCTCCTCGTCGGGGTCCGCGCCGACAGCCGCGCCGGTCGGGACGGGATCGCCGAGGGGGCGTCGGCCACGTGAGAGCCGTGATCGTCACCGGGATCTGGCCGCCCGACGTCGGCGGCCCGGCGGTCCACGCCCCTGCGCTCGCCGGCTTCCTCACCGACCGGGGCCACGAGGTTCGTGTCGTCACCACGGCCGGCCGCCCTCCCGAGGCGCGGGCCTACGACGTCCGCTGGGTCGCGCGTTCGGTGCCCGCGGGGCTTCGACACGTCGCCGTCGCGTCGCTCGTCGCACGGTCCGCTCGCGGCGCCGACGTCGTCTACGCGACGAGCATGATCCGCCGGGCAGCCGCGGGTGCGGCCGTCGCACGGCGGCCGCTCGTCGTGAAGCTCGTCGCCGACGAGGCCTACGAGCGCGCCCGACGGGCGGAGCTCTTCTCCGGGACGCTCGACGCGTTCCAGGGGCTCGCGGGCGGCCCTCGCGTACGGGCCCTCCGCGCCTCACGCACGGCGGCGCTCCGGCGTGCGGACGTCGTGATCTCGCCCTCCGCGTACCTCCGCGAGCTCGCGATCGGCTGGGGCCTCGATCCCGGGGGCGTCGTCGTCGTGCCCAATCCGGCGCCGAGCCCTCCGGTGCTCCCGCCGCGCGAGACGCTGCGGGCCGAGCTCGCCCTGGACGGCCCGTCGCTCGCGTTCGCCGGTCGGCTCACGGCGCAGAAGGACCTCGACGTCGCCTTCGACGCCCTCGCAGACGTCCCGGCGGCGACCCTCGTCGTGCTGGGCGACGGCCCGGAGCGCGCGTCGCTGGAGCGCCGCGTCCGGGATGCAGGGCTCGACGGCCGCGTCCGCTTCCTCGGGAGCGGCACCCGCGAGGACGTGCTGCGGTTGTTCCGCGCCGCCGATGCGGCCGTGCTGCCGTCGCGCTGGGAGAACATGCCGCACGCCCTGCTCGAGGCGCTCGCAGTCGGGACGCCCGTCGTCGCAGCGGCGGTCGGCGGTGTGCCGGAGGTCGTCCACGACGGGGAGAACGGCCTGCTCGTCCCACCGGGAGACGCCGCCGCGCTCGGGGCGGCGATCGCGCGCCTGCTCGACGACCACGGCCTGCGCGAGCGGCTCGCAGCAGCTGCCGCGCCGTCGGTGGCCCCGCTGGCCGAGGACGTCCTGCTCGGCCGGATCGAGGCGATCCTCGTGGAGGTGGCGCGGGCGTGAAGCCGGCGCTGCTCATGGCGAGCAGGACGCGCTATGCGTTGCCGCTGTCGACGTCGCTCGCCCGCAAGTTCGACGCACTCGGCGAGGTCCTCGACGTCCACGTGCTCGCCGCGGCGAGGCGCGGCGAGGTTCACGCCCGCGATCCGCGGTTCACGCTCGTGCGGCCGTCCCCGGCGCTCGACGGACCGCTCTTCTACCTCCGCTTCCCCTTCCTCGTCGCCGGGGAGCTCCGCCGACGGCGGCCGGACGCGCTGCTCGTCCAGGGTGCGCCGGAGACTGCGCTCGCACTCCTCGGCCGGGCGCTGGCCCGGGCCCGGACGCCCGTGATCCTCGATCTCCACGGCGATCCGGGTGCGCCCACGCGACTGTACGGGTCGCCGCGACGCCGCCTGCTGTCGCCCGTCGCCGACATGCTCGCCCGGTACGCCGTGCGCCACGCCGACGGCGTCCGCACGCTGTCGCCGTTCACGACCGGCATCGTCCGGGGGCTCGGTGTCGAGCCGGTGGCGGAGTTCGTCGCCTTCATGGACCTGGACGCGTTCTCGGAGCGGGCGCCGGAGCCGCTCCCGCCCAGGCCGGAGCTCCTCTTCGTCGGCGTCCTCGAGCGCTACAAGGCGGTCGACGTCATCGCCGAGGCGTGGCGTCGGGCCGCCCCGCAGGTTCCCGACGGGAGACTCCACATCGTGGGGGAGGGAACGATGCGGGAGCTCCCCGAACGGCTCGTCACGGACTTCCCCGGGCGCGTGCGCTGGACGCCGCGGCTCACGACACCCGAGGTCGCCGCTGCGATCGACGCCTCGACCGCCCTGCTCCTCGCGTCCCGCTCGGAGGGGCTGCCGCGTATCGTCGTCGAGGCGTTCTGCAGAGGGCGGGCGGTGCTCGGCGCGCGGGCCGGCGGCATCCCGGACATCGTCGTCGACGGCGAGAACGGCCTGCTCGTCCCCGCCGAGGACGCCGATGCGCTGGCCGCGGCGATGGTGCGCATGCTCACCGAGCCGGGGCTCGCGGAGCGCCTGGGCGGAGGCGCGCGGCGGGACGTCGAGCGGTGGCGGGCGACGCCGGAGGAGCACGCGCGGCGCACGCGCGAGCTCGTCGACCGCGTGACCGGAGTCGGCGGGCGGGCATGAGGCTCGTCGTCGTCACGCAGCAGGTCGATCCCGCGAGCCCCGTGCTGGGGGCGAGCGTCGCCAAGGTCCGGGCGCTCGCGGCACGCTGCGACGAGATCGTGGTGCTGGCCGACAGTGCGGTCGAGGGAGTGCTCCCCGCGAACTGCCGCGTGCACCTGTTCCGGAGCCGCCACCGCGTCGGGCGCGGAGCGCGCTTCGGCGCGGCGCTCGCCCACGAGCTCGCGCGTCGGCCGCGTCCGGCTGCGGTGCTCGCGCACATGTGCCCGATCTACGCCGTGCTCGCAGCGCCCCTTGCGCGACCGCTCGGTGTCCGCGTCCTGCTCTGGTTCACGCACTGGCGGGCGAGCCGCCTGCTCGCCCTCGCCGAGCGCGTGTCCAGCACCGTGCTCACGGTCGACCCCCGCTCGTTCCCGCTCTCCTCGCCGAAGGTCCGGGCGATCGGGCACGGCATCGATCTCGAGGGGTTCCGCTGCGTCGAGCGACCCGCGACGGAGCTGCTCGACGCGATCGCGCTCGGCCGTACCTCTCCGGCGAAGGGCCTCGAGACCGTCGTGCGCGCCGCCGCGCTCGAGCCGACGGTGCGCCTGAAGGTGCTCGGCCCCTCGCTCACGGACGAGGAGCGCGCCCACCGGCAGGAGCTCGAGCGTCTGGTGTCGGAGCTCGAGGTCGGCGATCGCGTCTCCGTCGGCGGCCCGGTGCCGCGCCAGCAGGTTCCCGGGCTCCTGGCCGACGCCGACGTCCTCGTCAACAACATGCGGGCGGGCGCGACCGACAAGGTCGTGTTCGAGGCGGCCGCGACGTGCCTGCCCGTCCTCGCCTCCAACCCGGCGCTCGACACGCTGCTGCCGTCCGAGCTCCGCTTCGCCCGCGACGACCCGAGTGCCCTCGCCGACCGGTTGCATTGGCTCTCCGGCGTCGACCGGAACGCGATCGGGCGTGACCTGCGCGCCGGCGTCGAACGGATGCACTCCGTCGAGAGCTGGGCCGACGCGGTGATCGAGGCGGCGGGACGATGAGCCGCGAGGTCGTCCTCCACGTCGGCAAGGTGACCCGGATCTCCGGCTCCGAGGCCCACCTCCTGCTCCTCCTCCCCGAGTTGCGCGCGCGGGGCTGGGACGTCCGCTTCCTGCTCCTGCACGAGGACGAGCCGGGAGCATGGGAGTTCGCCGCGAAGCTCGACGACGCCGGAGTCCCGGTCGAAGGCGTGCGCCTTCCCCGGGCCGCGGACCCGCTCGCGCTCGGGCGGGTCGTGCGGATCGTGCGACGACACCGGCCGGTGATCCTGCACACGCACCTCGTCCACGCCGACTTCTACGGCCTCGTCGCCGGCCGTCTCGCCGGTGTGCCGGTGCTCGCGAGCACGAAGCACGGCTTCAACCCGTTCCGCTCGGGGCGGGCGTTCGCCGCCGCCGACCGTGGGATCGGCCGCCTGCTCGATCTGCACGTCGCCATCTCCGGCGGGCTCGCCCGGTACCTGACGGAGACGGAGGGGTTCCCGGAGGGCTCGTTCGAGGTCGTCCACTACGGCATCGTCCCCGGGCCGGAGCCGCCCCCTCCGCCCGTCACGCCCCGGATCGCGGTCGTCGGTCGGTTGATCCCGATCAAGGGCCACGACGTCCTTCTCGAGGCGGTCGCGCAGCTCGCCCCGGGCCTACCCGGCCTCGAGGTCGCGATCGCGGGTGCCGGCCCGCTCGAAGCGGAGCTGCGGGCGCAGGCGTCGGCGCTCGGCGTGGACGGCGTCGTGCGCTTCCTCGGGCACCGTCCCGCCGGCGACGTCATGGAGCAGGCCGCGATCGTCGCCGTGCCGTCGTTCGGGGAGGGGTTCGGCATGGTCGCGCTCGAGGCGATGGAGCGCGGGCGCGCGGTCGTCGCGAGCGACGTCGGCGGGCTGCCGGAGATCGTCGTCGACGGCGTGACCGGGATGCTCGTGCCGCCCGCGGATCCCGGTGCGCTCGCGTCCGCGCTCGGCGCCCTCGCGGGTGATCCGGAGCGGGCGCGCGCGCTCGGCGCCGCCGGGCGGGCGCGCGTGCACGAGGCGTTCACCCAGGAGCGCTGCACGAGCCGGACGGAGGAGCTCTACCGCGCGGTGCTCCGCCGGAAGGGGCTCGCCGACGGGCGACGCCGTGCGAGCAGCTCCCACGACCGGGCGAGTGCGAACGCGGCGAGCACCGCGAGCAGGACGTCGAACGGCGCCCGGTAGCGGACGGTGCCGGCGAACACCATCGCGAGCGCGGTGTTCGTCCCGACGAGGAGCAGGACGAGCGCGACGAAGTGCGCGGGCGCGAGGAAGAGCCCCCAGACGGCGAGCGCGTACACGGCGACCATGAACACGGGCTCGGCCACCTTCCGTCCGAGCGTCGCGATCCCCCCGCCGGCCGTCTCGGACGTCTCGGTGGTGAAGGTCGGACGCCACAGCATCCCCACCGCCTGCGCCGCGAGGCGGGCCTTCTCGCCCGGCTGCTCGCGCCAGAACGTGAACACCTCGTCCTGGTAGAAGCGCATCTGCTCGCACTCGTCGACGGCGCGGGCTGCGGCCGGAGAGATCTCTGCGGCTCGCTCAGGCCACGGTGGGATACCCGGGAGCTCGGGGACGTCGTCGATCCAGCCGCCTCGCGCGAGCACGTCGTAGGTGTTCTCGTTGTTGGCCTTCCAGAGGGCCCGCGCGTCGGTCGTGATCGCGACGCACCCGACGCGCACCTCGTTCCGGATCGCCCAGGGCGCGACGGCCGCTGCGGCGAACACGATCACGAGGACGGCGGTGACGACGGCCTCGAACCGTGGGCGGATGCGCCAGACGAGGTACGGGGCGAGGACGAACGGGAGCACGACGAGGCGCGCGTTGCCGAGGATCGCGACCCCGCAGACGAACCCTGCCGCGCAGGCGATCGGCGCCGAGCGCCGCTCGTAGGCGAGCAGGGCGAGGAGCGTGAGCAGGGCGACGAGCAGGCCGTCGAGGATCTCGCGGTTGACGTGCACGTCGTGCCAGACGACGTAGGGGTGGAGCGTCGCGACGAGGGCGGCGACGACGCCGATCCCGATCGAGCGCAGGCGCCGCCCGATCTCGACGACGAGCAGTGCGGTGACGACGGCGACCACGATCTGTGCGAGGCCGACGACGACCCACGACCGGTCGAGCGGCCAGTAGAGGCCCGCGAGGAAGAACGCGTACAGGGGCTGGGTGTAGGCGGAGGGGACGTCCGGGACGAAGCCGAAGGTGCCGCTGGAGACGAGCGTCTGGGCGAACCGGTCACTCTTCTCCACGTACTCCTCGAGGATCGTCCCCCGCTCGACGAGCAGCGCCAGCAGCCGGGGCAGCGCCGCCGCCGCCCCGACGACGAGGTAGGCCTCTCGTCGCCCCCACTGCGACGGGCGTGGTATGCGTTCGCGCAGCGTGGGCACGTCGACGGAACGGTACGCGGTTGTCTCCTGCCACGTCGAGCGGGTGCTCGACGACCGTGTCTGGGCCCGCCTCCTCCGCCTGATGCAGCGTCCGCCCGGCGGATTCCCGGTCGCCGCCCTCATCCGGCCGCCCGACGCCGCAGCCGGCGAGGATGCGAGTACCTGGCTCGAGCGCGCGCGTGAGGCCGCGCGCCACGGCCCGCTCGGGCACCACACCCACTGGACGAGCCCGACCCATGCACGGCCGACCGGGAACGAGAGCGAGGCCGGCGCGAGGGTGCTCGCCGAGGGCCGGTGGCTCGGGGAGCAGGGCCTCGCGCCGTCCGTGTTCTGTGGCGGCGGCTGGTACACCGACGCCGCGGTCGCGGCGGCGTGCGCGACGCTCGGCTACGCGGACTGCACGCCGCGTGCGGCGATGCCTGCCTACCTGGGACCGAACGAGCGCTGGGCCGAGCTCCGCGTGCCTGCGCGCGTCCAGGTGGCGGGGACGGAGCTCGTCGCGGTGCCGACGACGCACTCGGTCGGCGATCTCGTCCGGGCACTCGCCCGTCCGGGCGGCCTGCGGGTGGACGTCGTCCACGCGTATTTCCACGACACCGACCTGCTCGACGCCCGCCGGCGCCGCGCGCTCGCCGCGGCGCTGCGCGTCCTCGCGCTCCGCCGGGCCCCGGCGCGGCTCGACGAGGTCGCGGCCCGCGTCGCGGCCGACGCCCCGGAGGTGGCGTGGGATGCGATCGCGCGTGGAGGAACCGTGCCCGGACCGCAGTAGAATCGAGTCGTGGCGACGAAGGCCCCGTCCGAGGCGTCGTCCCGGGAGCCGCAGGAGGCCGTCCGGCCCGGTGCGCCGCCCCCACCCGGGTCCGACGTCCGCCGGTCGCGCGTCTACCTGTTCTCGCGAGGCACGATCGTCGGTGTCGTGCGGCGGACACTGAGCGTCGCCGCGCTCGTCGTCGTCGACGTCGCCGGTCTCGCGCTCGGCCTGTACGTCGCGCTCGTGATCCGGCAGCTCGTCTACGGCGAGAGCGACGTCTTCTGGAGCCTCCTCTGGCGGCAGGAGCGCGAGTGGCTGCAGTTCCTCGTGCCGATCACGGTGCTCGTGTTCCTGCAGGCAGGCCTGTATGCACCGCGCGAGCGGCGGGCCGGGCCGGGGCGCATCGTCGCGTCGCTCATCGTGGTCGCGCTGATCGTGCTCGCGTTCGGGCTCGGCACGGACTACGAGTTCACGACGACCGGGCTGATCCCCACGGCGACCGTGTGCGCTGCGATCTCGATCGGAGTGCTCCGCGCCGCCTACGAGTCGATCTCACTCGAGCTGATGGAGATCGCGGGCATCCGGCGCCGCGTCGTGCTCGTCGGCGACGGCGAGAGCCTCGCGCGGATCCGCCGTCAGATCGACGCCGCCCGCGGTGGCATCGCCTACGAGCTCGTCGGCGTCGTCTCGCGCGACCCGGCGCCCGGCCTCCGCCAGCTCGGCACGGGCCTCGTCGACCTGCGCGCCGTGTTGGAGCGTGAGAAGCCCGCCGAGCTCGTGC
>NZ_DBNHWK010000004.1:0-17366 GCF_057140465.1 Gaiella sp. | reverse complement strand
AGCGCCCGCGCTGGGAAGGGGCCCTGCCGGGCGGCCGTGCCGTCGCCTGGCAGCGTCCCGACGGTCGCGTCGTCGTGCACGCCGCCGACGAGCGCGACCTCGTGCTCGCGCGGTTCGTGCTCGCAGTCGACGACGACACCACGGAGTTTCACCGCCGCTTCCACCGGGACCCGCTCGTCGGCCCCTCCGCGCGCGCTCTCGTCGGCTACCGGCCCCTGCGCACCGCCAGCGTCACGCACGCGGTCGTCCGCGCGGTCTGCGGGCAGCTCATCGAGTCTCGCCGTGCGCGGGCGATCGAGCGCCGGATCCTGCGCACGCTCCGGACACCCGTCCCCACACGCGAGGCGCTCGCGCGTGTGTCCCCGCTCGACCTCCGCCTCGCCGGGCTCGCGCAGCACCGGGCGTCGTGCCTGTCGAGGCTCGCCCGCGGCGTCGACCTCGAACGCCTCCGGGAGCTCGACCCCGCCGCTGTCGATCGACGGCTGCTGCGCGAGCCGGGGATCGGGCCCTGGTCGCTGGGCGTGATCGCGACCGAGGGGCTCGGGCGGTTCGACCGGGGCCTCGTCGGCGACCTCGGGCTGATGAAGCTCACCGCCGCCCTCGAGGGACGATGGCCGGAGCCCGCCGACACGGCGGCGTTGCTAGCTCCCTACGGGGAGTGGCAGGGGCTCGCCGGCGACATCCTGATGCTCGGCTGGGGGAAGGGCCTCGTTCCGGGGGCCGACGCGGACCGTGGTCGGGCGACCCGGCTTCGGGCCCGCCGCGCAGCGTGACGCCCACGGCCCTACACTGCTGACGATGACCGTCGACCAGCGGAGGATCGCCGTGCTCGGCGCGGGCAAGATCGGCGAGGCGCTGATCGCGGGCCTGCTCTCGTCCGGCTGGCGGTCGGCCGGCGAGATCGTCGCCTCCGGGCGGCGGGACGATCGCGTGGCAGAGCTCGCCGACAAGTACGGCATCGAGGCGACGCTGTCGAACACCGACGCCGTCCGTGGCGCCGCCCTGATCGTCGTCGCCGTCAAGCCTCAGGACATCGACGCGCTGCTCGGGGAGATCGGCCCGGTGGTCTCGGAGGAGCAGACGGTGCTCTCCGTCGTCGCCGCGATCCCGACGGCGGCGATCGAGCGCCACCTCTCGCCGCGCGTCCCCGTCACCCGTGCGATGCCGAACACCCCGTCGACCGTGCACGAGGGCGTCGCAGGGCTCTGCGCCGGCGCCCACGCGGACGACGCGCACGTCACGCTCGCCGAGGAGGCGCTCGCACACCTCGGTGCCGTCGTCCGCGTCCCAGAGCGCTACATGGACGCGGTGACGGCGGTGTCGGGCTCGGGGCCTGCGTACTTCGCCCTGCTCGCCGAGGCGATGATCGAGGCGGGGATCCTGCTCGGGCTCTCGCGCGAGATGTCGACCCAGCTCGTCGTCCAGACGATGCTCGGCACCGCGAAGCAGCTGCGCGACGAGAACATGCATCCGGTGGAGCTCCGCGAGATGGTCACGTCGCCGGGCGGGACGACGATCGCGGCGATCCGCGAGCTCGAGTCGGCGGGCGTACGGGCCGCGTTCCTGAACGCGATCCAGGCGGCGATGAACCGCTCGCGCGAGCTCGCCGCCGGCGAGCCCTAGGCCTCCCCTGCCGCGCGCCTCGAGGCGGGCAGCAGCGGCGAGTCGAGCGGTGGGCGATCGAGACCGCGCGCCGCGGCGAGCGCGTCGAGCACGAGCACGGTGTCGGCGACCGCCACGTCCTCGAGGAATGCGTCGCGCTCCACGAAGCTCCGGAGCACCGCGGTCACCGCGTCCTCGTAGGCGGCGGCATCGTGGGTCGCGAGGGCCACGAGCCCGTGCGCGACGGCCGCCGGCTGGAAGCCCGGATCGGCGACGAGCGACCGACCCACCACCGCCGCGGCCGCATCGTCACCCAGAGCGAGGAGCGCGAGGCAGGCGCAGTAGGCCGCGACCGTCCCGTCGGCATCGGACGCGCCCACCGAGAGCGCGCGCCGCGCGTCGACGCGAGCGCCGACGGTGTCGCCTGCGAGCAGACGGCAGCGGAGGGCGGCGATCGGACGCCCCCAGCTTCCGTCGGGCGCGACGTGCCAGCTTGCGACGTACTCGTCGGCCGCCCTCACCAGCGATCGGCGCGCCTCGTCGGGGCGCCCTGCCATCAGCGCGGCCAGGCCGGCGGCCCAGGAGGCACCGGCCACCGCCGCGAGCCGGAGGTCCTCGCGCTCGCCGGGCCGCGCCGGCCGAGCGGCACGTCGTTCGTGCTCGGCGAGCGCCGACACCCGCTTCGCTTCCCAGTCCACGCCGCGGAGTACACCAGACGCCCGCTCGCACGTTCGTTGACCGACCGGTCAATCAGTCGGTTATCCTCGATCGCATGTCGCGTCCCCTCCGCGAGGTGGTCTACGTCGACGGCGCCCGGACGGCGTTCGGCAGGGCCGGCGAGAGCGGGTGGTTCTGGAGGACACGGGCGGACGACATGGCGGTGAAGGTCGTCCGCGAGGTGCTCCGGCGGACGCAGGCACCGCCCGAGCGGATCGGCGACGTCGTCCTGGCGGCCACGGCCCAGGTCGGCGACCAGGGACTGACGCTCGGACGGGACGTAGCGCTGCTCGCAGGGCTCCCGCACACGGTGCCGGGGTTCGCCGTCGACCGGATGTGCGCCGGCGCACTGACCGCGGCGACAGCAGCAGCGGGTGAGATCGCCATGGGCGCTGCCGACCTCGTGATCGCCGGGGGCGTCGAGCACATGGGGCACCATCCGATGGGCGAGGAGGTCGACTTCAACCCCCGCTTCGTCGCAGAGCGCCTGATCGACGAGAGCGCCGCGGTGATGGGACGGACCGCGGAGAACCTCCACGACGAGCTCCCGCAGCTGACGCGCGAGGACGCCGACCGATTCGCCGTCGCCTCGCAGCAGCGCGCCGTCGCCGCCTGGTCCGAGTCGGACGGCGTCTACGCGCACACCGTCGTCCCGATGAGCGTGTTCAGCGACGAGGGCTGGGCCGTCGCCGACGTCGACCAGTTCCTGCGCCCGGACACGACGATGGAGGGGCTGGCCGCGCTGCGCACGCCGTTCCGTGCGGGCGGGCGCGTGACGGCCGGCAACTCGGCGGGGCTCACCGACGGTGCGACGGCCTGCCTGCTCGCCGCCGAGGAGACGGCGTCGGAGCTCGGGCTCACGCCCACGATGCGCCTCGTCGCGTTCGCGTTCGCCGGGGTCGAGCCGCACCTGATGGGCCTCGGCCCCGTCCCCGCGACACAGCGCGTGCTGGCGCAGGCGGGCCTCACGATCGACGACGTCGGGCTGTTCGAGGTGAACGAGCCGTTCGCGGTGCAGGTGCTCTCGTGGTGCGACGGCGTCGGCGTCGACCCCACGGACGAGCGCCTCAACCCCTACGGCGGCGCGATCGCCTGCGGTCATCCGCTCGCGGCGACCGGCGTCCGGCTGATGGCGCAGCTCGCCTACGGGCTCGGGCGCCGCCCGGAGGTGCGCTACGGCCTCACGGCACTGTGCATCGGCATGGGCATGGGCGCCGCCGTCCTCTGGGAGAACCTCCGGCATGGCTGACCCGGTGACCGCCTTCTACGTGCAGCCGGTCGAGACGCGGGTCGGGCGCATCGCACTGGTGACGATCGACAACGGCGCCGACTGGCGGAAGCCGAGCACGTTCGGGCGCCACGCCCTGGAGTCCCTCGAGCGCGCGCTCGTGCGGCTCGAGGAAGAGGACTGGAGCGGCGTCGTGCTCACCGGCAAGCCGCTCGTGTTCGCCGCCGGGGCGGACATCACGGAGTTCCCGGGCATCACCCCCGAGCTCGCCCGCCTGGGCAGCCGGGCGGGGCACGACCTGTTCGCACGGCTCCGGGCCCTGCCCTGCCGGACGCTCGCGGCCGTCAACGGCGCCGCGCTCGGCGGGGGCCTCGAGATCGCGCTCCACTGCGACGAGCGCACGGTCGCGTCGTCGGTCCGGCACCTCGCGTTCCCCGAGGTCTTCCTCGGTCTGATCCCGGGCTGGGGCGGGACGCAGCTCGTGCCGCGGATCGTCGGCGCCGAGGCCGCCGTCCGGGTGATCGTCGAGAACCCGCTGCGCCAGAACCGGATGCTCACCGCCCCGCAGGCGCTCGAGCTCGGGCTCGTCGACCACGTGCTCGACCCGGTGGAGTTCCTCGACGAGTCGATCGGGCTGCTCGTGCGACGGATCGAGGAGGGAGCCGGCAAGCGCGAGCTCGACGCGGACCTGTCCGACGCGGCCGAGGTGTGCGCCCGCGCCCGCGCCCGCGTCGACGACCAGGTCCACGGCGCGGCGCCCGCGCCGTACCGTGCTCTCGCGCTGATCGAGGGTGCGGCGACCTGGACGATCGACGAGGGGTACCGCGCCGAAGAGGACGCGCTCGCCGACCTGCTCCCGGGGCCCGAGGGACAGGCATCGGTCTACGCGTTCGACGTCGTCGAGCGGCGGACGAAGCGCGGCGTCGGCGTCCCCGACGTCGACCCGCGACGCGTGAGCCGCGTCGGGATCGTGGGCGCAGGGCTGATGGCGACGCAGCTCGCGACGCTGTTCCTGCGGCGACTCGAGGTGCCGGTCGTCCTCACCGACGTCGACGCCGAGCGCGTGGCGAGCGCGATCACGGCGATTCAGGGGGAGCTCGAGGGGCTCGTCGCCCGCGGGCGGCTCACCGAGGGGAAGGCGCGCTTCCTCGGCTCGCTCGTCGAGGGTGCGGCGGACACCGCGGCCTACGCCGCCTGCGACCTGGTGCTCGAGGCCGTGTTCGAGGAGATGGCGGTGAAGAAGGAGGTGTTCGGCGCCCTGGAGGACGTCGTCGGCCCGGAGTGCCTCCTCGCCACGAACACCTCGTCGCTGTCCGTGACGGAGATGGGCGTCGGGCTCGACCACCCGGAGCGCGTCGTCGGGCTCCACTTCTTCAACCCGGTCGCGATCCTGCCGCTCGTCGAGGTCGTCCGGACGCCGGCGACCGACGACGTCACGCTCGCGACGGCATGGGACGTCGTCCGCCGCCTCCGGAAGCGGGGCGTGCTCGTCGCGGATGCGCCCGCATTCGTCGTCAACCGCCTGCTCACGCGCCAGTCGGCCGTGCTCTTCGCCGCCGTGGAGAACGGGAACACGTTCGACGAGACGGACGAGGCCGCGCTTCGCCTCGGGCTGCCGATGGCGCCCTCCGCCCTGCTCGCGATGGTCGGGCCGAAGGTCGCGAACCACGTCCGGCACACGCTCCATGCGGCCTATCCCGGCCGGTTCCCGCTCTCGCCGACGCTCGAGAACTTCGCGGCCGGGGAGATGGACGTCGTCCACACCGGCGACGAGCGCAGGACCGTCGACGAGATCCACGAACAGCTGCTGGAGGCGTTCGCGGACGAGTGCCGGCACCTGCTGGACGAGGGCGTCGTCGGCTCCGCGGCCGAGATCGACGCCTGCATGATCCTCGGCGCCGGGTTCCCCTTCTTCCGCGGCGGCATCACGAAGCACCTCGACCAGACCGGCGTCTCGCAGCGGGTCGTCGGGCGGCCGCTCGCCGACTTCGGCCGCTAGCACCGTCCGCGCAGGTTCGCTACGCTCTGGTCGTTAGCTCCGCTCGACGCCTGAGCATCCGAGCGAGCGAATTCCTTCAGCGATGCGGCACCGAGCGTGTGCTGCGCCTATGCAGGAAGCGACACTGAAGACACCGACGACGGCGTCCGCCGAGGCTCTGGCCGCGGAGGCAAACGCGGCCGCCCGCTGGGCGCGCGAGCCGTTCCTCCATCCCGAGGAGGATCCCGACGTCGCGCTCGCCGCGGGGACGGCGCGGAGGACGGCGCTCGACGACGCCCACGCCGAGATGGAGGCGGGACGGAGGGCGCCGTCGCCGGGGTGGCGGGTGCGCTACGGCCTGATGCTGGGGCTCGAGCGGGTGCTCGCCGTCGAGGCGCCGACGACCGCGGCCGGCACCTCCCTGCGCCGTCACCAGGTCGACGCGCTGGCCGGGATGCTCACGGAGTTGATCGCCGCGACGCAGCTGGAGGCCGACGACAACGGCAACGGCAACGGCGCGGCAGCAGCCGTCGGAGTCGACGAGGAGGGAGCGTCGGACGCCGAGGAGCCAGACGAGGACGAGGACGACGTCGACGCCGGGTTCGTCGACGACGTGCAGCCCGTCGAGCACGGCGCCGACCCGGGCGCGTCACGTCGCTACCGCTTCCGCCACCCGACCGCATCGGGGAAGACGATCGCGGCCGCGGGCTTCGTCGAGGGCGCACGCCACCTCGGCGTGCTGATCCTCACGCACCGCCGGCTGCTCGTCGACCAGTTCCGGCGCGACCTCACGACCGAGGGCTACGGCGACCGGATCGTGCCGGCGATCGAGCGGGGGAAGGAGCCGCTCGCGGACGACCCGATCACGATCCAGACGTACGCGTGGTTCGCCCGACACAGCGACGAGCTCTCCCGGGACGCCTACCAGCTCGTGATCTGCGACGAGGCGCACACCGCGCTCGGCGAGAAGACCTCGGCCGCGATTCGCTCCTTCGCCGAGCCGCTCTACATCGGGATGACGGCGACGGAGCAGCTGATCGCCAAGCAGGTCTCCGACGTCTTCCCTGCCTCGGTCGACGACCTGCCGCTCGCGGACGCGGCCCGCCGCGGCCTGATCGCCCCGTTGCGCTGCCTCCGCGTGCCGCCGGTCGCGGCCGTCAACTCCGTGCCGATCGTCGGCGGCGACTTCGAGGAGCGCGCCCTCGCCGAGGCCCTTGATCACCAGGCCCTCAACCAGGCGGCGGCGAGCCTGTACCGAGATCGCTTCGGCTCGACGCCCGGGATCGTGTACGCGGCGGGTGTCGCGCACGCGTACAACCTCGCCCAGGAGTTCAGGGCGGTGGGACTGAAGGCGACAGCGGTGTCGGGCCGGACGCCGCCCCGCGAGCTCGCGGAGACGCTCGCCGCGTACGAGCGGGGCGAGCTCAACGTCCTCGTGAACGCCCAGCTGCTCGCCGAGGGATGGAACTCACCCCGCGCGACCGTGTGCATGCACCTGGCGCCGACGGCGTCCCGACGCGTGTACCAGCAGCGGATCGGCCGGATCATGCGCATGCACGCGCGCAAGGAGGCCGGGATCGTCGTCGACTTCGTGCCCAAGGGGGCGACCCACAACGAGCGTGTGATGTCGCTGCACGCCCTCCTCGACTCGGACTTCTACCGCGAGGGCGCCCGCGTCACGCCGGCCCCACGGCGGCGCTCGTCGCGCCGGTCGCGCCGCCGTCTCTCTCCGGCACCGTGGCTCGTCCCGGTGACGCCGGACGTGAGCCGCCGCCTCGCGGTGATCCAGCGGGAGTGGCAGCGCGTCGATCCGAAGTTCCTCGACGACGACGAGCAGCGCTTCTGGGCGACGATCGCCGGACGGCAGATTCGCTTCGACCAGCGCGGCGAGTTCGCGCGGAAGTTCGCGGAGGGCAGGGCCGACAAGGGAGCGCTCGAGACGTTCCTCTCCACGTGCGCGGCGGAGAATCCGAACCGCCGCCTGCGCATGACCGCGCTCGCGGACCGCGTCGGGACGCCCGTCGAGCGGGCGGACTTCGACGACCTGGTGACGCTCGTCACGCAGGCGCCGCCGTGGGAGAAGGACCGCTCCGCGGGCGTGCGGATCCTCCTCCGCGCGATCGGCGACGGCAAGGCCAACGCCCCGGAGCAGATCCTCGCCCGGTGGACGTGGCGGCTCGCCCGGTCGGTGCGGAAGACACTCGACCGCAAGGCGAGCCAGGAGTTCCCCGAGGCGAAGCGTGTGCTCGGCGCCGTCGCCAACTCGCGCGGATTCCGCCACGAGGAGAACGTGCGCCAGCTCGTCACGATCGCGAAGGCGCTGCCCCATCCCGTCTCGGCCGCGCTCCTGGCGTCCGCCGAGGGGTACACGCCGCGGGCGAACGCCGCGCTCGACCGGGCCCGCGAGGAGCTGGGCGAGATCACCGAGGTCGCGGGAGCGCTCGCCGACGATCTCCCGCCCCCCAAGGTGCCGAGCCGCAAGTCACGCCGGCGGCGCAAGCGCCGCAAGACCGCGCAGCAGGTCGAGGCCGGCGCTGCCGTCTCCTCCGCGGGCCCCCCGGCAGACGGGGACGGGACACGCGCGGAGACCGGCGGAACACCGCAGGGCGTCCCCGACGACGACGGTCGACGTCCGCAGCCGGACTCCCCAGCCGTGATCGGGGGTGCGCGAGGCCCGGACGGCCCGCCGGCCGCCGAGGTCGCGATACCCGAGCCGTCACGACTGCCGGCGACGGAACGCGGCGAGCCGACGGCACCACCGGGCGCCTAGGACGCCGGGGGCGTCGCGCCGACGTCGGGCTCAGGCGGGAGGAGTCTCGTCGGCCTCGTCTCGCCGGTCGCGCTCGCGGAGGAAGCGCGTGAGCTCCGCAGCGAGCGCGTCGCCGGACGGAAGCCTCGTCTCCGGGGCGAGCGGCTCGATCGTGTCGGACCGCCGCTCGAGCTCCTCGACGTAGGCGATCGTCTCCTCGTCCTCCGCCACCGCCTCCGTGATCTGCTCGGAGTACGTCCGCTCCGCGTCCACGAGCTCCGTGACGTCCACCTCGCAGTGGAGCAGGTCGCCGAGCCGCTCGCAGAGCGCGCGGGCGGCCCGTGGGCTCGGTGCGAGCGACACGTAGTGGGGAACCGCCGACCACAGGCTGACCGACCGCACGCCACGCGCCCGGCAGGCGTCGAGGAGCACGCCGACGATGCCCGTGGGGCCCTCGTACCGGGAGAGCTGCAACCCGAGCTCCTCCACGAGGGCCGGGTCGGTCGCGGCCCCGGTGACCGGTGCGGGGCGGGTATGGGGAACGTCGGCGAGCAGGGCCCCGAACGTGACGACGAGCTCGACCCCGAGCTCCGCGGCGAGCCCGACGACGAGGTCGGAGAACGTCCGCCAGCGGTAGCTCGGCTCGACGCCGAGGAGGATCACCGCATCACGGCTCGTGCCCGGGATCGCGGCGTGGTAGAAGGCGTTCTCGGGCCACTTGATCTGCCGCGTCATGCCCTCGTCGAGCGCGACGTGGGGCCGAACGTCCTGGAAGTCGACGAACCCCTCGGGGTCGATGTCGGCGAACCGCTCCGCCTTCCAGAGCCGAGTCAGGTAGCCCGCCGCGAGCGTCGCCCCCTGGCCGCCGTCGTTCCACCCCTTGAACGCCGCGATCATCACGGGGTCGCGGAGCACGGGCCGATTGGCGAGGCGTAGCTCGGCGGTCACCTCCCCAGCCTACTGCCCGCCTGTGCGTCGCGGCGTCGGATGCCTACCCGGACACGGGCTCGGTCGCGTGCCTGCGGGACCTCGCGGCCTGCGAGCCCGGGGCCGCGACGAGCGGCAGCGGGGGGCGCCACAACGTGTGGACGATCACCACGGTCGCCGTCCAGACGGTGGCGGCGAGGAAGACGTGCACGAGGACCAGGCCCCAGGGCAGGGCGTTGCGGTACTGGATCTCCCCGAGGAGCATCTGGACTCCGAGCACCGCGAGCAGTCCCAGCCCCATCCGGGCGACACCCGGTGCGTCACGGCGATGCCGGATGAGCCCGGCCCCGACGAGCAGGAGGCCGATCCCGAACACGGCAGTGGCGCGGACGTGGACGTAGACGGCATCGGTGAGCGTGATCCCGAGCCGCCGGATGTCCTCCCCGCCAGAGTGCGGCCCGGATGCGGTCGCCACCGCCCCGGTGACGACGAGCGCGAGGCACGCCGGGACGGCGACGACGGCGGCGATGCGCCACCACTCGGGGCCGATCGCGCGCCCACGCCCCCGCTCGTGGCTCCACGCCTCGATCGCGACCACGGCCGCGAGACCGACGACGGCGAGTGCGAGCAGGAAGTGCGACATCACCGCCACGGGGTGCAGCTCGAGGATCACCGTCACCCCTCCGAGCGGGATCTGCGCAACACTGCCGAGGAAGCCGGCGAGCGCGAGCCAGCGCACGCCCCGGGAGAGACCCCTGACGCGGCGGGCGGCGAGCCAGCAGACGAGTGTGAGCACGATCCCGACGAGCGCGACGAGACGGTTGCCGAACTCGACGAACGCGTGGAAGCCCTGCTCCGGGAACGGCTTGTCACCGCAGCGGGGCCAGTTGTCGCAGCCGAGACCCGACGCCGTGAGCCGGACGAACGCACCGGACGTGACGACGACGAAGAGCGAGACGAGCGCGGCCGTCGAGAGCTGGACGAAGCGCCGGGGCGAGACGTCACGCGGTCCGCGACGAGGGAGCAGGCGCACGCGTCGAGTCTACGCAGCCCCGCGTAACACCACGCCCGCACCCCGCTCGGCGTGCCCGATCCGCCAGAGCGGCAGCCCGAGCCCCGCGAACGTCGCCTGGAGCACCGGGACGCGCTCCTCGGGCAGCGTGACGAGGAGGCCGCCCGCGGTCTGGGGGTCGTAGGCGAGGGCTTCCGCGACCGCGTCCGCGTCGCTCGAGCAGTGCGCACCGACGTACTCGCGGTTCCTGCGGTCGCCGCCGGTGCGCACGCCGACGCCGGCGAGGACCGCGGCCCCGGGGAGCGACGGGAGCGCGGACGCCTCGATCACCACACGCACGCCGCTGCGGGCCGCGACCTCGTACGCGTGACCGAGCAGCCCGAACCCGGTGACATCGGTGACGGCCGAGGGCTCGAAGGGTCGCAGCGCATCGGCAGCGTCCCGCACCGGAGTCGTCATCAGGGCCACGGCCGCCCGGACGTCGTCGTCCGACGCCTTGCCCTCGCGCTGGCCTTGCAGGACGATGCCCGTGCCGAGCGGCTTCGTGAGGAGCACCGTGTCGCCCGGCCGAGCGCCGCTCTTCGTCCACACGCCTTCGGGGTGCACCGTGCCGACGACCGCGAGCCCGTACTTCGGCTCGTCGTCCCGGATCGTGTGCCCGCCGGCGAGGATCGCTCCGGCCTCGCGCACGACCTCGTCCGCCCCGGCGAGGAGCTCGCCGAGCGACTCGGTGGGCAGGTCCTCCGGGAACGCGGTGACGGAGAGCGCGAGCAGCGGGGTGCCGCCCATCGCGTACACGTCGTTGAGGGCGTTCGTCGCCGCGATCGCCCCGAACGTCCGCGGGTCGTCGACGACCGGTGGGAAGAAGTCGACCGTGAACACGATCGCCCGATCGCCGTCGAGCCGGTAGACGGCGGCGTCGTCGGACGGATCGAGGCCGACGATCAGGTCGACGTCGTCCGCGGGGACGATCCCGCGAAGCAGCGCTTCGAGGCGCGCCGCGGGGTACTTCGCGGCGCAGCCCCCGGCCTGGGCGAGTGACGTCAACGTCCGCGTGGACACGCTCCGAGTGTACGCGCGGACGGGTGCCAGACTCCGCGCGCGGCCGCGCCCGGGACGCCGAGTCGAGTGGGCGGTGGAGGACTGTCCGACGCGGTCGCGAACATACGCCCAACCGACGGAGAGACTCTCCCCCCCTCTCTCTCCTCATCCACCGAAGACCGCCGCCCCCGATGGCGGTCTTCGGCGTTCATGTGGGAGGATCTCGGTGTGCCGTCGGCACTCGTGACCGGTGGATCGTCGGGTATCGGCCTCGCGATCGCGCGGATGCTCCGCGACGAGGGGTTCGGGCTGACGGTCGCTGCCCGCAACGTCGAGCGGCTCCAGGTCGCCGCACAGGAGCTCGATGCGCACGCCGTGGCCGCGAGCGTGCTGGACGAGGAGGACTGTGCGCGCATGGTGGCCGAGCACGTCGAGCGCCACGGCGGCCTCGACGTGCTCGTCAACTCGGCCGGAGTGGGATTCGCGAGCACGATCGCCGACCTCTCCACGAAGCGCTTCGACGTCCAGCTCGGCGTCAACCTCCGGGGCGCGTTCCTCGTGACTCGTGACGCACTGCCGCACCTGCGCGCCTCGCGGGGGTACGTCGTCAACATCGCCTCGATCGCCGGGACGATCCCGACACCGGGGCTCTCGGGCTACGGCGCCTCGAAGGCTGCGCTCATCTCGCTCACACGCTCGCTCGCACGGGAGGAGGAAGGGACCGGCGTCCGCGCCACGGCGCTGTGCCCGGCGTTCGTCGACACCGCGATGGCGGAGTGGACGGGCCTTCCCGGTGAGCAACTGATCCAACCCGAGGACTGCGCCGAGCTCGTGCGCGCGCTGCTCCGGCTCTCGCCGGCCGCACGGGTGCCGGTCGTCGTCGTCGAGCGCGCCGGCGACGCCGTCTGACGTCCGTCGTCGGCACCGTGCCTCCTGCCACGGGAGCACGGCGACCCGAGACGAGTAGCATCGACGGATGCCCGGCGACGGCCACGTGGACGAGATCCTCGACGACCTCGATCGCACGCTCGGCCGGGGTGCGAGCTATGCCGAGATCTTCGCGCGCTGGGAGCGCCAACAGTGGTCGGCGATGGATCTCGACTTCGCGCGCGACCGTGACGACTGGACGGCGCTCGGCCCCGACCGGCAGCGCTATCTCCGCTGGGTGCTGACCCAGTTCTTCCAGGGAGAGGAGGCGGTGACCGTCTCGCTCGCGCCCTTCGTCGATGCCGCACCCCTGCCCGAGCAGCGGGTCGCGCTCGCGACCCAGCTCGTCGACGAGGCGCGTCATGCCGTCTTCTTCCAGCGCGTCTTCGGTGACGTCGTCGGGCTCGACGGGTCGTCGTCGCTGGGCGAGGCCCTGTCCGCGATCGGCCTCGACGTCACGCCCGGCTCCCGACTGCTCTTCGACGAGGTGCTCGGCGCCGCGACGGAGCGCCTGCGCAGCGACCACTCACCCGATGCCCTCGTCCGCGGCGTCACCGTGTACCACCTGCTCGTCGAGGGGACGGTCGCGCTCGCGGGCCAGCGCCACGTGCTCGACTGGCTCCGTCGCGAGGGCCTCTTCCCGGCCATGGGCGAGGGGTTCACGCACGTGACGCGGGACGAGTCCCGGCACGTCAACCTCGGCGTCCTCATCCTCCGCGACGCGGTGGCCGCCGACGCGGCGCTGTCCGACGCGATCGTCGAGACGGTGCTGACGTCGATCCCCGCCGTGCTGGGGACGCTCGAGCCTCCCGACGGCGACGACGCGTACTACGAGGCGTTCGGGTTCACCCGCGAGGACGTCGCCGTCTGGGCCTTCGACTCGCTGCGACGCAAGCTCTCCGCCGTCGGCGTGACCGTCGACGGGATCTGACCGCCTCAGGGGAGGACACCGCGGACGGCGTCCTCGAGCTCCTGCACCGAGAACGCGCCCTCGAGCTTCGTGCGAACCGCCCCGCGGTCGTCGACCACGAACGTGAACGGCTCCGTCGGCAGGCGCCACTCCCCGACCCAGCGGTTGGGGCCGTTCGCCGGGTCGTTGCCCTCGTAGATCTCGACGTGGATGAAGCGGACGCGCCTTCCGACGAAGCGCTTGCGCACCTCGTCGAGCACCTCGACGACCGGGCCGCACGTCCGCGTCTCGCAGTAGAGCGGGGTCGCGAACGACACGACGAAGGGATCGCCCGCCTCGATCGCGTCGGCGACCGACGAGCGGTAGAGGGCGGGCGAGGCAACACGCGCCGTGGAGAGCGCCTGGAGGTCACCCCCTGTCGACGCGAGCGTCGGCGTGTCGGAGCGAGGGGCCGGGTCGCCGACCCCGGGGGCTGCGCTCCGCTCACCGACGACGAGGTTCCCGAGCGCCTGGATCGGCGGCCCACCGACCGGCTCCGCGAGCAGCCAGTACTTCCCCGCCGCGGGCAGGTCGACCGTGGCCACGTAGAGGGCCGAGGCATCGACGGTTGCACCCCCGGGGACGCCGATCGCCTCGAGGCGTGCGGAGGTCTCGAGGATCGGCTCCTCGTCCAGGGCGCGTGCGACCCAGACGCGGGCCGTGGCCTGCTCGACCATCCGGCCCTCGTCGTCGACGACGAGGAAGGACACGCGGTTCGCCCCGGGCTCGTAGTCGGAGGTGCCGGGGACGAGGGCGACGTCCTCACCGGGGGCACGCCAGAGGGACTCGATCGAGCCCGCCGGGGGCTCGGCTCCCGACGCGTCGGCGTCCCGCTCGTCGGAGCTACCGCATCCGACGAGCAGGACGCACGCGAGACCGGTCGCGAGGGCCGCAGAGAGGCGCATCCGCGCCGACTCTAGACGGCCGAGCAGCGTTACCCCGTGTCGTGGCGGGCAAGAGCCGGCCGCCTGCCTTCCGGCCCGTGTGCGACCTACCAGCCGTTTCCGTCGGACCAGGAGCGCTTGGTGACGGCGCCCGCGATCGCGGCGAACACGGCGAGATTGATCGCCAGCAACATCAGCCGTGCTTTCATCTCGACCTCCTCTCGTCAGAAGCGGATGTCCCGGAGCGCCTCCGCGGCGTTCCGGTAGTGACGCGCTGCCTCGCGGTCGTCCCCCCGACGTGCCGCGAGGTCGCCCAGCGCGACCCACGCCCCCGCCCGGTGCCCGACGGATGCGTACTGCTCGAATGCACCGTCTGCGGCCCGGAAGCACTCCTCCGCCTCGTCGAGCAGCCCCTGCTCCATGAGCGCCTCGCCCAGGGTGAGCTGGCACTGACCGATCTCGCCGAGGAAGTCCTCTCGTCCTTCGAGAAGTTCGAGCGCCTTTCGTGCGTTCTCCTCCGCCGTCCCGTAGTCGCCGAGGCGCAGGTACACCGTCGCCAGCCCCGAGACGGCCTGGGCGGCTTCCGGCTGCGACCCGGTCTCCACGGAGAGCGCGAACGACTGCGTGAGGTGCTCGATCGCCTCGTCCGGCTTTCCGAGGAGGAGATGGAGGCCGCCCAGGTTGAGCAGGAGGCGGCCCACGTTCTGCTCGTCGTCGAGTTCCGTGTAGAGCGCCTTCGCCTGCTGCGCGTAGTTCCGCGACAGCACGAGGTGGCCCATGCGCTCGGCGACGAGCGATGCCTGGAAGAAACTGTTCGCCTGCATCCGGCGGTCGCCGGCCGCCCGCGACAGCTCGAGCGCGCGCTCGACGTCCTCGCGCGCAGCCTCGAAGTCACGTTGGCGTCGGCGGCACCGCGAGCGCCACTGCAGGATGTCGGCACGCAGCAGATCGCACGGCAGACCTGCGCCCTCGGCGAGGGCGAGCGCCTCGTCGAACAGCGAGACGGCCGTCGCGACGCTCGAGAGCGTGTACCGGCAGATGGCGAGTCGGAACAGGACGTCCGCCCGATCGACGTCGGAGAAGGCGGATCCCTCGGCGATGTCGCGAGCCTGGTGCAGGAGGTCGAGCGCGGAGCGGGCGTCTCCCGAACGCACGAGTGCGCGCGCATGGCCGACGAGGGCCCGGAGCTCCAGCTCCGCCGAGCCGGTCGAGCCCACGTCCGGACGCACCGCCTCGAACGCCGAGAGCGCGTCGTCGACCTCGTTCGCCACCGTCAGGGCCTCGGCCCGCGCGAGCGCAGCCTCGATCCGGGCGCGGCGGTCGGCCGACACCCCTGAGGCGAGGAACTCCGGGTCGACGACGAGACGCGCCGCGAGCCACTCGATCGTCTCACGGGTCGGGCGCGTCTTGCCCCGCTCGATCTGACTCACGTACTCCTTCGAGAACCGGTCGCCGGCGAGCTGGGTCTGCGTCAGCCCCGCCGAGAGGCGAAGCGATCGCACGCGGTCGCCGAGCCCGGAGACGGGCACGTGCTGCGTCGTGCGCGTGACGACGTCGGTCATGCGGTTCTCACTCAACGCCCGCCCGCCGGGAGGGGCGTCCCCCTGAAGGGGGATCCGGGCGCTCGATCCGCGGCACGGTCATGTGAAGCAGAGAGTAGTCGAAATCACTTGACCTAGCTACTTGACTTTTCTGGACGTGCCCTCTACAGTCAGGGCCGACACGTCGATCCGACGCCAGGATCGGGGTGGAGGCGCAACCGACAGGACGCTGCGACGACGAAGGGCGTGGCTGGGCCGCAGAGCCACGAACGGGGACGTCGCACAACGAGGAGTCGCCTCACACGAAACGCCCCCGGGAGCCGCAGCCGGGGGCGTTTCGCTCGTCGGGGGGTGCGTGCACGGCCGGCCGCCGTCTCGGACGCCTCGCCCCCACGGGCGGCTCCGGCAACCGCAGTGCGCCCGACACGAGCCGCTCTGCCCCGGGGAGCGCGTACCGCCGATCGACGACGGAGTGTGCTCCTCCGGCAGCCCGACCGGCCTTCGGCGATGATCCCCGCCGTGACCGGGAGCGGGACGTTCGGACGCGGATTCCGCGCGATGACCCCGCTCTGGCTCGGCGTCGCCCCGTTCGGCGTCGCGTACGCGATCGTCGCGCGCGCCGGCGGGCTCTCTCCCCTCCAGACGCAGGCGCTCTCGCTCCTCGTCTTCGCGGGGAGCGCCCAGTTCAGCGCCGCAGGCCTCTTCGGCCGTGGGGCCGGGGGCCTCGAGATCGTCTTCACGACGTTCATGCTCAACGTGCGCCACGTGCTCTACGGGCTCGTGCTCTCGCGGTCGCTCCGCCTCCCGTGGCGGCGGCGGCTCCCCGCGGCCTTCTTCCTCACCGACGAGGCGTTCGGGATCGTCGCCGCGTCCCGTGAGCGCTCGTACCCGTATCTCATGGGAACGGAGCTCAGCCTCTTCGTCGCCTGGAACCTCGCGACCGCCGCGGGAATCGCACTCGGCGCGGCGATCCCCGACCCGGTGGAGCTGGGCGTCGACCTCGTCTTCCCGCTCGCCTTCCTCGCGCTGCTCGTCCCCCTCGTCCGGACGCGGATCGAGCTCTCCGTCGCGGTGACGGCCGGTGCGGCCTCGTGGCTCGTCTCGCGCGTGGAGCCCGGCGGTGTCCCGATCCTCGTCGCGAGCCTCGTCGGCGCCGCCCTCGGGGCAGCCCTCACACGAGGCCAGTCACCGCCGCCGCCGTTCGACGCCGACGCCGCACGCCGGGAGGTCGCGTGACGCCCCTCGCGCGCGACCACGCCGCGAGACGGCATCGCGACCGGGCCCGCACGCGACGAGCGTCGCCGCCGTGGAGGAGGGCCGTGCCCCGATGACGTTCTGGCTCACGGTCGCCGGGATGGTGGCGGTGACCTTCGGGTCGCGGCTCGCCGGTCTCAGCCTCCACCGCCCGATCCCCGGGACGGCCCAGCGGTTCCTCCACTTCGTCCCGATCGCGGTCTTCGCGGCTCTCATCACGCCGTCGCTCACCGGCCCGCAGGGCGAGGGGGAGATCCGGATCGTCGCTGCGGCCCTCGCCGCGCTCGCCGCGTGGCGGACGCGGGAGCTCTGGGTCGCGATCGCGGTCGGGATGGCGGTGTTCTGGCTGCTGCGGATCCCGTTCTAGCGCCGTCAGCCGCTCGTGAGCCAGCGGAGGCGTTGCACGCGGATGCGCTCGATGTCACCACGGCCGAGCAGGCCCCCGAGCCGGGCCGACATCGTGTGCATGAGCAGGCTGGCGACGACGATCCAGGCCTCGGCCTCCGGGTCGCGGTCGACGTGCACGCCACCCTGCTGCTGCGCCTCCTCGATCGCAC
>NZ_DBNHWK010000003.1:0-8456 GCF_057140465.1 Gaiella sp. | reverse complement strand
AGGCCCCGCCCCCCGGGGTCTCGATGCGCACGAGGTCGCCCGGTGCGAGGTCGACGGTCGCCGAGGCCGGAAGCTCGACGCCGTTGACGAGCGTGCGGCCCGGCAGCCCGTCACCGCCCCCGCTCCTCCCGCGGGGAGCGACCGACCGCCGCTGCGCGATCACGGACAGCCGCAGCGGCGCGAGGACGCGCAGCTCGCGCACGACGCCGTCGCCGCCGTGGTGTCGGCCGCGCCCGCCGGAGCCGACGCGGACCGCGTAGCGCTCGACGCGGAACGGGTACGCGCGCTCGAGCGCCTCGATCGGGGTGTTGCGCGCGTTCGACATCGCCACGTGCACCGCCGACGGCCCGTCGGCGTCCGGACATGCGCCCTGGCCGCCGCCGATCGTCTCGTAGTACGCGAAGGCCTCGTCGCCGAGGACGACGTTGTTCATCGTCCCCTGCCCCTGGGCGGGCACGGGGAGTGCGCCGCCGAACGCGGCGAGCACGACGTCCGTGATCCGGCTCGACGTCTCCGTGTTGCCGGCCGCGACGGCGGCCGGGGGGCGCGCGTTGACGAGGCAGCCCTCGGGAGCGGTCACGGTGACGGGGGCGAACGCTCCCGACGAGGCCGGGAGGTCGGGGTCGGTGAGCGCGCGGACGACGAAGAAGCACGCCGAGCGGGTCACGGCGAGGGGGCAGTTGAGGTTGCCGTCGTGCTGCGGCGCGGTGCCGGTGAAGTCGATCCGCACCTCGTCGCCTGCGATCGTCACGGTCGCACGGATCGGGAGCAGCCCGCCGTCCACCTCGAGCGCGTCCTCCGCCGCGTACGTGCCGTCGGGCATCGCCCGGACGGCGGCGCGCACGACGCGCTCGGAGTAGGCGAGGAGCTCGTCCATCGCGGCTGCCACGCGCTCGCGGCCGCGGCGCGCGCAGAGCTCGGCGAGGCGGCGGTCCGCGAGCCGGTGGGCGGCGAGCTGGGCGCGCAGGTCTCCGCGGCGCTCGTCCGGCCCGCGCATGCGGGCCACGAGCCCCTCGAGGACCGCGTCGTCGAGCTTCGTCGGCGGGATCACGACGCCCTCCTCCTCGAGCCGGCGCGACCAGGGAGGCAGGCTCCCCGGCTCCTCGCCGCCGACGTCGACGTGGTGCGCGCGCGTGACGGCGAACCCGAGCGGCGTCCTCGTCACCGTCGTGATGTCGGGGAGGTGCGTGCCTCCGGTGTACGGGTCGTTGAGGATCCAGACGTCCCCCGGCTGCGGCTCCCGGGCGATCACGGCGGCGACGGCCTCCGGCATCGCGCCGAGGTGGACGGGGATGTGCTCCGCCTGCGCCACCATCCGGCCCCGCTCGTCGAAGAGGGCCGTCGAGCAGTCGTGCCGCTCCTTGATGTTCGCCGAGAACGCGGACCGGATGAGGGCTGCGCCCATCTCCTCCGCGATCGCCACGAGCTGGGCGCCGATCACCTGGAGCTCGACGGGGATCACGGTCACCGCGTCCGCTCCAGGCGCAGCGTCCCGTCGGCGTCCGTCGCCCCTGCCCACCCCTCGGGCACCCAGCACGTCGCGCCCTCGAGCGTCACGAGCTCCGGCCCCTGCACCGTGATCCGCCGTCCGCCGAGCGCGACCTCGGGCCCCGAGGTGACCCGTGCGGTGCGGACGGCCACGAGCTCGATCGTGCGTTGCCGGTCGGCGTACCCGTACCGCTCCTCGTGCGCGGCGTGGAACCTGGCGGCGAGGTCGGGGCCGAGCGGGACGGTGAGCTCGAACGACTGGCCGACGTAGCGGAGGTCGGCTTCGCCCTCGTCCGGCAGGTCCCCGACGCCGTCGAGCGGTGCGACGACGGGCCGCACGGCATCGCGTCGCTCGTCGCACGCCGCGAGCCCGAGCGCGCTCAGCACCCCCGCGGCGGCCGGCACGAGCACGGACGCGAGCCCGAGCTCCTCGGCGAGCGCGCACGCGTGCAGCGGGCCGGCGCCGCCGAAGGCGACGAGCGCGAAGTCCCGTGGGTCGAGGCCCTGCTCGACCGAGACGACGCGGAGCGCCCGCAGCATCTCGGCGTTCACGATCTCCACGACCGCGGACGGATCGATCTCGCCCAGCGCCGCGGCCGCGGCATCCCGATCGAGCGCGATCCCGCCCGGGAGCTCGGCGGGGAGGCGACCGAGCAGGAGGCTCGCGTCGGTGACGGTGGGGAGGGTGCCGCCGCGGCCGTAGCACGCCGGGCCGGGAATCGCCCCGGCGCTCTCGGGCCCGACGCGGAGCGCGCCGCCCGCGTCCCGGTGGACGATCGAGCCGCCGCCCGCGCCCACCGTGTGGATCGCGATCGTCGGGAGCCGCACCGGAAGGCCGCCGACGTCGCGGAGGCTCTCGCGGCGGGCCTCGCCGCCGACGATCGCGCACACGTCGGTCGAGGTCCCGCCCATGTCGAAGGCGATCGCGTCCGGGTAGCCGGCCCGGCGGGCGACGAGGGCGGCGCCGACCGCTCCCGCCGCCGGGCCCGAGAGCAGCGCCCAGGCGGCGTGGGCCGCGGCCTCGTCGAGCGTCACGACGCCGCCGGAGGAGCGCATCACGAGCGGCTCGGGGAGCCCCGCGCCGGTGCCGGCGGCCCGAAGCCGCCTCAGGTAGCCGCCGAGCACCGGGCCGAGGTACGCGTCGACGGTCGTCGTCGAGGCGCGCTCGTACTCGCGGATCTCGGGTGCCGACTCGTGGGACGCGACGACGTGGGCATCCGGGTGACGGCGTCGGAGCTCCTCGGCGACGGCGCGCTCGTGCGTGGGGTCGTCGTAGGCGTGGAGGAGGCAGACCGCGATCGCCTCGACGTCCCCGGGCGACGGCAGGGTGGCGAGGTCGAGAGGGGTCAGCACGCCTCCCGGGACGAGCCGCTCGCGCACGCCGTGACAGCGCTCGAGGGGGACGAGCGGCTCGGGATGCTCGGCGCAGAGCCGGTACAGGTGGGCACGGTCCTGCCGACGCAGGTGGAGCAGGTGCTCGAAGCCCTCGGTCGCCACGAACGCGGTGCGCGCGCCCCGGCGCTCGAGGAGGGCGTTCGTGGCCACCGTCGTGCCGTGCGTGAACCGCTCGACGTCGACGGCGGACGCACCGACCGCCCGCGCCGCTGCGACGACGGACTCCTCCTGCTGCCGGGCCGTCGGCACCTTCGCCGTGCGCACCCCTTCCGGCCCGACGAGCACGGCGTCGGTGAACGTGCCGCCGACGTCGATGCCGAGCACCGTCACGCCACGACTCTACGCACCGGCTGCCACCGGCGACCCCACGCCCGCGGAGCGGGTAGCGTCGGAGCCGACGATGGCCGACGACCTCGATCCGCTCGAGCAGCATCTGCTCGACGCCCTGCGCGGGCTCGCGGCGTCGCCCGGCTCGCCGTCGCCGGCGCCGTCCGAGGCGGCGGCGGCGTGGCGGGCGCAGGTCGACAGCCGTCACTGCGATCACGTCGGCCGTCGGCTCCAGGAGCAGGGGCGCGGCTTCTACACGATCGGCTCCGCCGGCCACGAGTCGAACGCGCTCGTCGCGCTCGCGCTCCGCCCGACCGACCCGGCGCTCCTCCACTACCGGTCCGGGGGCTTCTACCTCGCGCGCGCGGGCCAGGTGGGCCGCGACGGGGTGCCGGACATCCTGCTCGGGATGACCGCGGCCGCCGACGAGCCGATCGCGGGCGGTCGCCACAAGGTCTTCGGCCATCGCGACCTCGCGGTGATCCCGCAGACGTCGACGATCGCCTCGCACGTCCCCCGGGCGGTCGGGATCGCCCTCGCCGTCGATCGTGCCCGGAAGCTCGGCGTGGCGAGCGCCTGGCCGTCGGACGCCGTCGTCGTCTGCAGCCTCGGCGACGCCTCGGTGAACCACGCGACCGCCCAGGCCGGCCTCAACACCGCGGCGCACTGCGCCCACCAGCGGCTGCCGCTGCCGCTCCTTCTGCTCTGCGAGGACAACGGCCTCGGCGTGAGCGTGCGCACCCCGTCGGGGTGGACGGAGTCCGCGCTCCGCGCGCGTCCGGCACTGCGGTACGAGCAGGTCGAGGGCGACGATCCCGCCGCGGTGCTCGAGGCGTCCCGCACGCTCGCCGACTGGGTCCGCGAGACGCGTCGTCCGGCCGTGCTCCACCTGGGGGTGGTGCGGTTCCTCGGGCACGCCGGTGCGGACGCCGAGGTCGCCTACCGGACGCCGGCCGAGATCCGCTCCGACCTCGAGCGCGACCCGCTGCTCGCGACCGCGCGATGGCTCGTCGGCGCCGGGGCCGCCTCGGGGGACGAGCTCGCGGACGACTACCTCGCGAGCCGCGAGCGCGTGCGCCGGCAGGCGGACGAGGCCGCTCGGCAGCCGCAGCTCGCCTCGGCGGAGGCGGTGATGGCGCCGCTCGCACCCCGGCGGCCGGACCGCGTGGCGGAGCTGGCCGAGCGGCAACCGCCCGGGGGCATCGAGGCGCTGACGCTCGCGCAGGCGATCAACGCGGCGCTCGGCGAGGCGCTCGAGGCGCACCCGGAGACCCTGCTCTTCGGCGAGGACGTCGCCGTGAAGGGCGGTGTGTACGGAGTCACGCGCGGCCTCCACGCACGCTTCGGCGCGGGTCGGGTCTTCGACACGGTGCTCGACGAGACCTCGATCCTCGGTCTCGCGCTCGGCGCCGCCGTCAGCGGGCTCGTGCCGATCCCCGAGATCCAGTACCTCGCGTACCTCCACAACGCGGAGGACCAGCTGCGCGGCGAGGCGGCGACGCTCTCGTTCTTCTCGCAGGGGGCCTACCGCAACGGGATGGTCGTGCGCATCGCCGGGTACGGGTACCAGCGCGGCTTCGGCGGCCACTTCCACAACGACGACGCGGTCGGCGTCCTACGCGACGTCCCCGGGGTCGTGATCGCGTCGCCCGCACTGCCCGACGACGCGTCCGCGATGCTGCGGACGTGCGTCGCGGCGGCGAAGGTCGACGGCAGCGTCTGCGTCTTCCTCGAGCCGATCGCGCTCTACCACGTGCGCGACCTCCACGCGGAGGGAGACGGGCTCTGGACGGCGGCCCCGAGCGGGGCGCACGTGCCGATCGGGTCGGCGCGGACGCACGGCACGGGCGACGACCTCACCGTCGTGACCTGGGGAAACGGCCTCTTCCTCTCCCTGCGCGTCGCGCGTCGGCTCGCCGAGCGCGGCGTCGGGGCACGTGTCGTCGACCTGCGCTGGCTGGCGCCGTTCCCGCTCGAGGACGTGCTGCGTGAGGCGAACGCGACCGGCCGCGTGCTGGTCGTCGACGAGACGCGCCGGACGGGCGGCGTCTCCGAGGGCGTGGTCGCTGAGCTCCTCGACGCCGGGTACCGCGGACGCATCGCGCGGGTCGCGAGCAAGGACTCGTTCGTGCCCCTCGGCGACGCGGCCCGTCTCGTGCTCGTCTCCGAGCCGGAGATCGAGGCCGCGGCCGACGCGCTCCTCGCCGACTGAGCTCCGCGTCCGCCCCCCGGACGCTCCCGCAGTACCATCGCCGACGGTGAAGGCACTCGTCGTCAGCTTCTACTTCCCGCCCGCCGCCGGCGGCGGCGTGCAGCGGCCCCTGAAGATGGCGCAGTACCTGCCGGCGCTCGGTGTCGAGACGCACGTGCTGGCCCCGGACGACCCGCGGTGGGTGCACCGCGACGACGGCGCGCGCCTCCCGACGCAGGCCTGGGTGCATCGGGCGCGCTACCTCGGCCCGGGCGGCCGCAAGCCCGCCGAGGAGCTGCACGGCACGGAGGGCGTCGAGCGGATGCTCGTCCAGGCCCGGCTGCTCGGACGGCGCCTGATCGTCCCCGACGAGAACGCCAGCTGGGCGCTGACGGCGGTGCCGACGGCGATCCGGCTCGTCCGCGACCAGGGCATCGACGTCGTGGTCACGACGTCGCCCCCCGGCTCCGTGCACCTCGTCGGCGCCGCGGTCAAGCGCGCCACCGGCGCCCGGTGGATCGCCGACGTGCGCGACTCGCTGACCGCCCACGTCCACCGGCGTGCCGACACGACGGCGACGCGGGTCAAGGAGCGCCTGCGGTCGAGCACCGCCCACCTCGTCGCCTCCCAGGCCGACGCGGTCGTCTGCGTCGCCGACTTCATCGCCGACGAGGTGCGGGGCCTCGGCGCCCGCGGCGAGGTGCGCGTGATCGCCAACGGCTGTGACTTCGACGACGTTGCGGGGCTCGCGTACCGGCCGGCCGAGCGCATGCGGATCACGCACACCGGCAGCTTCTTCGGCAAGCGCGATCCGCGGCCGTTCCTGCAGGCGCTCCACGACTCGGGGCTCGACGTCGTGGCGCGCTTCCTCGGGGACTTCCGCAGCGCGGACCGGGAGTGGGCCGAGGGCCTCGGGCTCGCCGACCGCCTGCAGCTGATGCCGTACGCGCCGCGTGCGACCTCGCTCTCCCTGCAGCGCGACTCCGAGGCGCTCCTGCTCCTGATCCCGGAGGCCGGCGGCCGGGGCCGCGGCGTCCTGTCCGGGAAGGTGTTCGAGTACCTGTCGGTCCGCCGGCCCGTGCTGGCGCTCGTCCCGCCCGGCGGGGCGGCGGCGGAGCTGCTCGAGGCCGTCGGCGCGGGCCCGGTCGTCGCGCCCGACGACGTCGGTGCGATCCGGGAGGCCCTCGCCGGCCTCCACGAGCGCTTCGTCGAGGGCGGGCTTCCCGACCTCGAGCTCACGCCGGAGTGGGAGGAGCGGTTGTCGCGGCGCGCGCGGATCGAGGAGCTCGTCGAGCTGATGGGGGAGATCGCGTGAGGCGACGCGACCGCGCCCCGATCGTCGAGGCGCTCTTCTTCGCCACGGTGCTCACCGTCACGTTCGCGAAGCTGCAGTGGGAGGTCGCGGGGTCGCTGTCGCTCTCGGACGTCCTCACCGCGCTCTTCCTCGTCGCGTTCGCGCTGCACCGGCTCGAGCGCTTCGACGGGCGCTTCGCGCGCTGCGCCGGTGTCGCGGCGGGGTTCTTCCTGGCGTTCGCGGTCGTCTATCTGCTCGGGTACTTCAACCTCGACACCGCGCAGTCGCTCGACCAGTGGGTGAAGGGGATGATCAAGTTCGTCCTCCACTTCCTGTTCCTCGTCGCCGGGCTCGCGCTCGTGGTTCGGCGGGGCGAGCGCTTCTACTGGCTGACGCTGGCCGCGTTCTGCGTCGGGATCGGGCTCAACGCGGTGTACGGCGTCGCGCAGCTCGCCGTCGCGGAGCTGAGCGGCGGCAACCTCGACACGGTGTTCGTGCACCCGCTCACCGGCGGTGCGAGCCGCATCAACGTCTTCGGCGCGGTCGAGGGCGCCAGCGTCTACCGGCCGAACGCCCTCACCGGCGACCCGAACCACCTCGGCATCGAGCTGATCGTGCCGCTGCTCGTCCTGCTGCCCATCTACCTCCGCCTGGAGCCCGGTCACAGGCTGCGCACGCCGCTGATGCTCGGGCTCGCCTTCGGGCTCGTCGTCGAGCTCGCGACGCTCTCCCGCAGCGGGCTGCTCGGCCTCGCCTGCGGCCTCGCCGTGCTCGCCGTGCCGTACCGGCGCAAGCTGTTCTCGGCGCGGTTCCTCCTGCCGCTCGTGGGCGTGGCGGCGGTGGTGCTCGCCGTGGTCGCCTCGCGTGCCGACTTCTTCGAGCAGGTGCTCCGCGCGCGGGTGAGCACCGAGGGAGGCGGCGCCTCGACCCACTTCCGCGTCTACGAGTTCGTCCCGGACATCCTCGCCCAGAACCCGTTGCTGGGGCTCGGGCTCAACAACTTCTCCGTCTACTACGAGTTCGTCACCGGGCGCACCGACTTCGGGCCGCACTCCTTCTACGTCGCGCTCTTCGTCGAGACGGGCCTCGTCGGCGCCGTCGTCTTCGTCGCCTTCGTCGCGTACCTCTTCCGGCGGCTCTCGCTCGCCCGCCGCGTCGGGCGTACGCTCGCCGTCGCCGGCGACGCGGTCGCCGCCCGGGTGCGGCCGCTCGCGTGGGGGCTCACGGCGGCCCTCGTCGGCACCCTCGTCGCGAACGTCTTCTACCTGACGATCAGCTTCTACTACTTCTTCGTCGTCGCGCTGCTCGCGATCGCCCCGGCCGCCGTCTTCGGCCGCCGCCTCGCCGCATGAGGGTCGTCGTCCTGACGACCTCGTACCCGCGCCACGAGGGGGACGTCGCCGGGGTGTTCGTGCGCGACGCCGTCGAGCGGCTGCGGGCCGGCGGCGTCGACGTCGACGTCGTCTCGCCCGCGTCGTTCCGGCACTTCGGCATCGCCTACGGCGACGGCGTCGTCAACAACCTCCGGCGCAGGCCGTGGCTCGTGCTCGCGCTGCCGCTGTTCCTCGTGTCCTTCGCCCGCGCGGCGCGACGTGCCGCCCGCGGCGCCGACGTCGTGCACGCGCACTGGCTGCCGTCTGCCCTGCCGGCGCTCGCGACGGGACGGCCGTTCGTGCTGCAGCTGTGGGGCTCCGACGTCGCGCTCGCGCACCGCGTCCGGCCGCCTGCGCGGTGGCTGGTGCGTCGGGCACGGCTCGTCGT
>NZ_DBNHWK010000002.1:0-21817 GCF_057140465.1 Gaiella sp. | reverse complement strand
ACGCGAAGCGACTCGTCGTGCTCGAGCAGTCGCGCCGAGCCTTCCCGCGGCGGCAGGCCGTCACGGAGCCCAACCCGGTGCAGGTCGGCCTTCACGCCCATGCCGGTCGACCCGAGCCCGTAGCCGTAGCGGCCGTAGATCGTCTCGGCCGACGCCCACAGCGCCGCGAGCGACTCGCCGCGCTCGCGCACGTCGTTCAACTGCGCCCGCATCATCCGGCCGAGCAGCCCGCGCCGCACATGTGTCGGCAGGACGCCGACGACGGTCACGCCGGCGCACGGGAGCGGCCCGCCGGGCACGGTCAGCTCGAACGGGAAGGCGCCCGCGCCGCCGACGATCTCCGAGCCGTCGAACGCGGCATGGAACCGGTCGAGCGGGAGCAGCCGCGAGAACCGCTCGGCCTCCTCCTCGGTGATCCGCGACCCGAAGTAGTGGCTGATCGGACGCAGCGCGCCGCGGAACTCGTCGAGGTCTCGTGTCGGGCGCACCCGGTAGGCCATGGCGTGGATCCTACGGGCGCCCTGGCCGCGTCAGCCGATCTTCTCGAGCGGCGCGTAGTCGAGCATCAGGCGGCGCTCGCTCCCGTCCGCCGCGAAGCGGACGGTGACGACGCCACCCGGCTCGATCCGGGTCACGACGCCCTCACCGAGCGAGCCGTGGCGCACGGAGTCGCCGGTACCCAGGGAAGGCACGTCGCGGTCGTCCCGTGGAACGACCTGGCGCGGCGACGACGCGTACCCGCTCCAGGAGGACGGCCGGAGCCGCTCGCGCTCGACGGCGCCGGGGAGCTCGTCGAGGAACCGCGAGGGCAGGTTGTAGTCGCGGCGCCCGTAGAGGCTCCGCGCCGCCGCGTGCGTGAGCACGAGGCGCTCCATCGCGCGTGTCATCCCGACGTAGCAGAGGCGGCGCTCCTCCTCGATCTCGTTGTCCTCGATCGAGCGCGCATGCGGGAAGATCCCCTCCTCCATGCCGATCACGTAGACGGCGCGGAACTCGAGCCCCTTCGCGTTGTGGATCGTCATCAGGGTCACGACCCCGCCGTCGGCGCGCAGCTCGTCCTGGTCGGAGACGAGCGAGATCTCCTGGAGGAACGCCGCCAGCGTCGGCTCCTCGCGCTCGCGGCGGAACTCCTGGGCCACCCCCACGAGCTCCTGGAGGTTCTCGATGCGACCGCGCGCCTCGATCGTCCGCTCCGCCTCGTACGCCTCGAGCGTGCCCGACCGGACGAGCACGGCCTCGACGAGCTCGTCGACCGGGAGCTCCTGTGCGGCGGACATCAGCGACTCCATCGTCGCCCTGAACCCGCGTACGGCACGGGCGGCAGCGGTGCCGAGCCCTGCCGCCTCGGGGTCGGCGGCCGCCTCCCAGAGCGGGATCTCGAGCGCGCCGGCGTGTGCCACGAGCCGCTGCACCGACGTGTCGCCGATGCCGCGCCGGGGCCGGTTCGCGATGCGGAGCAGCGAGACCGCGTCGGACGGGTTGTCGAGCACGCTCAGGTACGCGACCGCGTCCTTGATCTCGGCCCGCTCGTAGAAGCGTGGCCCGCCGATCACCTGGTACGGCACCTGCTGTCGGGTGAGCACGTCCTCGAGCACGCGCGATTGGGCGTTCGTGCGATAGAAGACCGCGATCTCGCTCGCCGAGAGCCCCCCGTCGACGAGGCGCGCGAGCTCGGCGGCGACGAACCGCGCCTCGGCGTGCTCGTCCTCGACCTCGACCACCTCGACCGGGTCGCCTCGCCCGAGCTCCGAGAACAGCCGCTTCGGCTTGCGGTCGCGGTTGTGCTCGATCACGGCGTTCGCCGCCTCGAGGATCGCGTTCGTGGAGCGGTAGTTCTCCTCGAGCGCGATCACACGCGCGCCGGGGAAGTCGCGCTCGAAGTCGAGGATGTTGCGGATGTCGGCACCCCGGAACGCGTAGATCGACTGGTCCGGGTCGCCGACGGCGAAGACGTTTCCGTGCTCCGCGGCCAGCAGCTGCAGCAGCCGGTACTGCGCATGGTTCGTGTCCTGGTACTCGTCGACCAGCACGTACCGGAACGCGCGCTGCCACTTCTGCCGCGCCTCGGGGAAGCGCTCCAGGGCCTCGACGGTCAGCATCAGGAGGTCGTCGAAGTCGACGGCGTTCGAGCGGTGGAGCGTGCGCTGGTAGTGCTCGTACACCTCCGCCACGGTCTGGTCCCAGAACGAGCTCACGCGATCCCGGTACACGGCGGGGGTGACGAGCGCGTTCTTCGCGTTGGAGATCTGGGCGTGGATGCCGCGAGGCGTGAAGCGCTTCGGGTCCTTCCCCAGCTCCTCGAGGCAGAGCTTGACGACCCGCACCTGGTCGGCCTGGTCGTAGATCGTGAAGCTCGGCGTGTACCCGAGCCGCTCCGCCTCGCGCCGGAGGATCCGGCCGCACGCCGCATGGAAGGTGAGGATCCAGATCGCCCTCGCGGTACGCCCGAGCATCTGTTCGAGCCGCTCCCGCATCTCTCCCGCGGCCTTGTTCGTGAAGGTGATCGCGAGGATCTCGCTCGGCCGCACGCCGCAGGCGCGCGTCAGATGCGCGACGCGGTGCGTGAGGACGCGCGTCTTGCCCGACCCGGCGCCGGCGACGACCAGCACCGGCCCCTCGGTCGTGAGCACGGCCTCGCGCTGGGCGGGGTTGAGGCCGGCGAGTGCCTCCTCCCAGGCAGCGTCGTGCGGAGCGACCGTCACCGTTCGATGCTACCCGGGCGGCCGACGGTCGCCGGGGACGGGTCCGTCCGGCCCGGGACGCGACGCTCGACGCGACTCAAGTCGAACCCCCGATTCGTCCGATCCAGTACCAGAGAATGCCCCTGGGAACGACCGCGCTCGTGATCAGACCGCTCCACACCGACGACCTGCCCGGCCTCGCCGAGCTCGTGCGAGGCCTGCTGCCGACCGTCGTCATCACCGAGCAGGGCCTCGACCACATGCGCAAGTCGACGCAGTGGTGGGTCGCCGAGGCAGGGGGCGAGCTCGTCGCGGCGGCGCGGGCCGGACGGTTCGGCCGCTGCTGGCTCGGCGTCGCACCGTCCGCGCGGGGCCACGGCCTCGGGCACGAGCTCGCCGGCATCGTCGAGGACGCCGTGCGCTGTGCCGGGTACAGCCACGCCGTCGTGTGGACCGACGACGCCGTCGGCGCCTGCTTCGCCGAGCGCCACGGCTACCACGAGGAGCGACGGAAGCCCGTGTCGGTGCTCCGCGTCGCGGAGAGTGACGTGCCGGAGCTCGTGGTTCCACCCGACGTCGCGCTGCTTCCGCTCCGCGAGATCGAGGGCCGGCTCCGCGAGCTGTACGAACTGACGATGCTCGCACACCGGGACGACCCCGCCGACCCGCTCGACGGGCACCAGTCGTTCGAGGACTGGCTCCGCGACGACATCGGCGTCCCTGACCTCGACCTCGACGGGAGCGTCGTCGCCGTCGTCGACGGCCGCCTCGCGTCCGTGGCGTACGTCGCAACGGACGGGAACGACCGGGCCGAGAACGAGTTCACGGGCACGCACCCTGCGTTCCGCGGGCGCGGCCTCGCGACGCTCGTCAAGCTGGCGACGGTGCACTGGGCGCGCAACCGCGGGATCCGGGAGATCTGGACGGGGAACGACAGCGAGAACGCACCGATGCTCGCGATCAACGCGAAGCTCGGCTACGAGCCGTCGCGCGTGCGCCGGAAGCACGTCAAGCACCTCGTGGGCTGAGCCCCGCCGGGCGATCAGCCGGTGCTGGAGCCGCGTCGCGGCACGACGGCGAGCCGGTCGCCGACCGGGACGACGTCGATCGCCGCGTGGTAGTGGGTCGCGATCGTCGCCTCCGTGAGCACCTCCGCAGGGGTGCCGTCGGCGACGACGCGACCGCCGTCGAGCAGCACGACGCGGTCGGCGTACTGCGCCGCGAGCGTCAGGTCGTGCATCGCGGTCACGAGCGTGAGGTCGGTGTCGCCGCGCAGCTCGTCGAGGAGGTCGAGCGCATGCTGCTGGTGGCCGATGTCGAGCGCCGTGGTCGGCTCGTCGAGCAGCACGACGCTCGCCTCCTGGGCGAGCGCGCGCGCGACGACGGCGCGCTGTCGTTCGCCGCCGCTGAGCGTGTCGAGCCGCCGGTCGCGCAGCTCGAGGAGGTCGAGGCGAGCGAGTGCGCGCCCCGCCGCCTCGCGGTCGCTCCTGCCTTCCTTCGCGAGCGGGCCGAGATGCGGCGTCCGCCCGAGGAGGACGTACTCGGACACGGTCATCCACGGCGGGATCGCCGGCTCCTGCGGGACGACCGCGAGCTCGCGCGCGAGCTCTACACGTCGTAGCCTGCGCGTGGCGCGCCCGCGGAGCTCGATCACGCCGGCGAAGTCGACGAGCCGGGCGATCGCGCGTACGAGCGTCGTCTTCCCGGCCCCGTTCGGGCCGATCAGGGCGACCCACTCCCCACGCTCGACGTCGAGCGAGACGTCGTCGACGACGACGTTCCCGCCGAGGGAGACCGAGACGGCGGCGAGGCGGAGGGCCGTCATCGAGACCCGACCCGACTCGTCCGGAGGACGACGGCGAAGAACGGCGCCCCGACGAACGCGGTGACGACGCCGAGCGGGATCTCCGCCGGGGCGAGCGCGGTGCGCGCGACGACGTCCGCGAACACGAGGAAGCCCGCGCCGACGACGAACGAGAGGGGCAGCAGCGCGCGGTAGCCGAATCCGGTGAGCAGGCGGATCGTGTGCGGGACGATGATCCCCACGAAGCCGATCAGCCCGCTGACGGCGACGACCGCGGCCGTCCCGAGTGTGGCGGCGACGATGAGCGCGAGGCGCATCCGCCGCACGTTGACGCCGAGGCTCGTCGCCTCGTCGTCCCCGAGGTTGAGGACGTCGACGACGCGGCGCAGCGCGACGATCACGGCGACGGCGACGGCGACGTAGGGGAGCACGAGGAGCACGTCGCTCCATCCCGACGTCGGAAGGCCGCCGAGGATCCACGAGTAGACCTGCCGGAGCGTGTCGGTGTTCCGCTGCTGCACGAACGTCTGCGCCGCCGTCAGGAACGACGCGACCGTCACGCCGGCGAGGACGAGGGTTGCCGCGTCGCGGGCGCGGCCCGCCGAGCGGCCGACGGCGTACGCGAGCACGACGGCGAGCGACGCCCCGACGAAGGCCGCGAGCGGCAGGAGCCGCTGCCCCTGGATCCCGGCCGGCGCGTAGGCGATCGCCACTGTCGCCCCGAGCCCGGCACCGGCGGCGACGCCCAGGAGATACGGGTCGGCGAGGGGGTTCCGGAAGACGCCCTGGTACGTCGCACCGGCCGTCGCGAGCATGCCTCCGACGAGCGCGGCGAGCACGACGCGCGGGAGCCGCAGCTCCCACAGGATCGACCGCTCCGTCGGCGAGAGGTCGGAGGTGACCCCGGGGAGGTGCAGCCGCTCGCCGATCGTGCCGAGCACCGCTCCGGCCCCGAGGTCGACCGGCCCCGCGAGCACGCCGACGACGACGGCGACGAGGAGGAAGAGCACCGCGGCGGCCCCCCAGAGCGGAGCCACGCCGCGGGAGCGGACGTCGTGGTGGCGGACGGCGGTGCTCTCCATCGCTGGCTACGGGGAGAGACGGCCGATCGCCGTCGCCATCGCCCGGAAGAAGTCGACGAGGCGTGGCCCCCAGCGCGAGGCGAGCGAGTCGTCGATCCGCACGATCGAGCCCGTCCGCACCGCCTCGATCCGGTTCCAGCCGGGACGGGCGGCGACCGTCGACGGCTTCTGCCCGCAGCACACGCTGTCGGCGAGGACGATCAGGTCGGGGCTGCGAGCGACGATGTACTCCGCGGACAACTGTGGGTACCCGCTCCCCGAGCCGTCGGCGGCGTCGGCGATGTTCTCGAGGCCGAGGAGCGCGAAGACCTTCCCGACGAACGTCTTGGACGTGACGGTGTAGTAGTCGGGCGAGAGCTCGTGGTAGACGGTGAGACCGGCCGCCCGGTTCTTCGTCTTCTTCACGAGTGCGCCGACCCGCGTCTTCATCCTGGCGATCACGCGCTCCGCAGCCGCGACCCGGCCGGTGACGATCCCGAGCTGACGGATCTGCTGGTAGGCGCCCTTGAAGGCCCGCGGCGCGTCGTGCAGGACAACGGGGATCCCGAGCTTCGCGAGGGCGCCCGAGAGCCCCTTCGGGTCGAAGGCGATGACCACGAGGTCGGGCCGGTAGGCGGCGATCGCCTCGACGTTCGGCGTGAAGCCGGAGAGCGTCGTCCGCGGGGCGCTCTTCGGGTAGTCCGACTGGTCGTCGACCGCGATCACCTGGGGCCCGGCGCCGATCGCGAACAGCGTCTCGGTCGCGGTCGGCGAGAGCGAGACGATGCGACGCGGCCGCTTCGCGATCGTCACCTTCCCGTTGTCGGCCGTGATCGTGACCGGGAAGGACCCCGGCGCGGCGTTCTCGGCGGCGGCCCCGGCGAGCGCGAGGGCGAGCGCGGCGAGGACACCGACGACGAGAACCAGGAAGCGATGGGGCACCAGAATCCTCCTTCCGCGAGGGGATCTCGGGGTATGTCCGGAGGCGGCAGGTCTTCTGACTCGGGGCGCCCTCCCCCACCGCCTTCCCAGCCCGCGGGCCAGTGGCGTCGTGGCGGGGGAGCATCTCCCCTCACAGCGGCGGGACCGTCCCGGACTCGCACCGGGTTCCCTCACCGCGCTCCGTTGTGGGGGGCGAGCCTATCATCGGAGAGTGGCCGCGTCACCCGTCGTCCCCACGCCCGTGCGGCGCTGGGCGCCCGTGATCGCCTGGGCGGCGCTGATCTTCGCCTTCTCCTCGGTGCCGAGCCTCGGCACCGACCTCGGAACGTTGGACCTCGTGCTGCGCAAGCTCGCGCACGTCGCCGAGTACGCGATCCTCGGCGCGCTGCTCCTCCGGGCCCTCGGCGCGGCCCTCCCCGCGTTCGCGCTCGGCGTCGTCTACGCCGCGAGCGACGAGGTGCACCAGCTCTTCGTCAGCGGCCGGAACGGCTCCCCCGTGGACGTCGCGATCGACGCGGTCGGCGTCGGAGTGGGCATCGTCGCCTGGCGCTCCGTCTCCCACAGGCGCGCGACGGCATGACGGCCCTGCTCGTCGACCTCGACGGGGCGCTCGGGGACACCCGGCGCCTCTGGGACGACTGGCTCGCCGACGCCGCGTCGGTGCTCGGCGTCGACGTGACCGCGCTCCCGGCCGACCGTGCCGAGGCGGCCCGCGTGCTCGACGCCGGGGAGGCGAGGAACTGGCGCGTCCTGCTCGAGCGGTTCGCGGAGGATCGCGCGCCCGTCTACCTCCGCCCGGCGGCAGACGTGAGCGCCGCGCTCCGCCGGCTCTCGGCGACGGGCGCGACGGTGGCGGTGTTCAGCGATGCGCCCGACGAGCTCGCGCGCGTCGCTCTCGCGCAGCTCGGCGCCGTGCGGCGCGTCTCGGCCCTGGAGGCAGGGGCAGGGGCGCTGGAGCGCCTGCAGGTGCGGTTCGGCGACGGTGCCGTGGTCGTGGCGACACGCGAGGAGCTCGTCGCGGCCGCCTCGTAGAATCTCGGTGATGGAGCACAAGGACGTCCCCGACCGCCAGTTCGACGCGCTCCTCGACCGTCTCGACCGGATCGTCGATCAGCTGGAGCGGATCGACGGCAGGCTCGAGCGGGCAGAGGGCCTGGCCGACGTGAGCCGCGAGCTCCGGTCGCTCAACGAGTCGCTGAACGCACTCGCCTACGCGGCGCTCGGACAGAGCCCGCAGGTTCGTCGCCGCGCCGTGTGAGGGACGCCCGTCAGGGCGCGAGGCGGAAGATGGTGCCGTTGTGCGAGACGAGGTACAGCTCGCCCGCGAGGTCCTCGCCGAACGACGTGATCGACTCGACCCGGAAGCCCTCCTCGCGCGTGCCCGCCTTCGGCGCAGCAGCGAGAACGCTCCAGATCCGACCGTTGCAGTAGTCGCCGAAGAAGTAGCGCCCGCGGGCCGCGGCGACGCGCTTCCCGCGGTAGACGTAGCCGCCGGTCACCGAGCACCCGTCGCCGTGCGTGTACTCGACGACGGGCTGGACGAGCCTTCCTGGGCCGAGCGCCTTCTGCTCGTACGGTCGCGAGCCCTCGTAGACGTCCCAGCCGAAGTTCACGAGCCCCGTCGTCCCGCGCGGCAGCCGGTCGATCTCCTCGACGGCGCCCTCACCGACGTCGCCGATCCAGAGGGCACGAGTCGCACGGTCGAACGAGAACCGCCACGGGTTGCGGAGCCCGAGGGCGACGATCTCCGCGGTCGGCTTCGCGGCACGCGGGTCGAGCCGCACGAGCTTGCCGAGCAGGGTGCCCATGTCCTGCGCGCGGTTCTCGGGGTCGCCCCCCGACCCGCCGTCGCCCATCCCGACGTAGAGCTTGCCGTCGGGGCCGAACGCGACCATGCCGCCGTTGTGGTTCCGGTACGGCTGGGGGACGCGGAGCAGCAGTCGCGCCGAACCCGGCAGCGCGCGCGCCCCCCGCGAGCGGTAGGCGACGACGCGCGTCGCACCGCTGCGATCCGTGAAGTTGACGACGAACAGCCGGCTCTTCCGGTAGTCGGGCGCGAACGCCAGCCCGAGCAGCCCCTGCTCGCCGCCGCTGACGATCGTCGCGCGGACGTCGAGGAAGGGCGCTGCGCGCACACTGCCGCGCTCGATCACCTTCACGAGGCCGCCCTGCTCGACGACGTACAGCCGGTTCGGCTCGCCGGGCGCGGCGGTGACGAAGACGGGGAGCGACAGCCCCGTCGCGCCGCGCGTCAGGCGCAGCGCATCGCCACGCGCCTCGCGCGCGGTCGCGACGGCTGCCGCAACGCCACATGCGGCCAGGATGGCGATCCCCGCCAGCGCCAGACGACCCCTCACCCGACCCACGGTAGCGAACGCTCTCCGCCCCGCGCGGCCGACAGGGGGAGTACGCTGGCGCCGGGATGAAGGTCTTCGTCGTCGGCGCGGGCCAGGTCGGCTCCACGATCGTCGAGGCGCTCCACGACGATCACGAGATGGTGGTCGTCGACCAGGACGCCGCGAGGCTCACCGCCCTCGCGTACCGGTACGACGTCGCCACCTTCGAGGGGAACGGCGCGAGCCGCAAGACGCTGACCGAGGCCGGGATCGCCGGCTCGAACCTCGTGATCGCGTGCACGTCGCGGGACGAGGTGAACCTCGTGGCGGGCGCGTTCGCCCGGATCGAGGCCGAGGGCGCGACGACCGTGATCAGGACGTCGAACACCGAGTACGTCGACCTCTGGCGCGGAGGCAGGCTCGACCTCGACTTCGTCGTCTGCTCGGAGCTCGAGACCGCGAACGCGATCGCGCGCGTGATCGGCGTCTCCGCGGCCGTGCAGACGGACGTGTTCGCCGAGGGCCAGGTGCAGATCGTCGAGTTCGACGTCGAGTCGGGCGGCGGGCACGGCATCGTCGACCTCCCGCTGCGCGAGGCGCGCATCCCCCACGACTCGAAGGTCGCGAGCATCATCCGCGGCGAGACGATGACCCTCCCCGGCGGGGACAGCGTGATCCACACCGGCGACCGCATCGTCGTGATCGGCTCGCCCGAGGCCGCGCGTACCTGGGGCGAGATCCTCGCGCCGTGGGAGTCGGAGGTCACGGACGTCGTGATCTTCGGCGGCGGCAGGGTCGGAGCCGCGATCGCCCGGGCGCTCGTCGAGCAGCGCATCGCGGTGCGCCTCATCGAGCCGAACCGGGAGCGGGCCCGCGACGTCGCCGAGGCGCTCCCCGACGTCCGCGTCTACAACGCCACCGGGCTCGACCCGGAGTTCCTCGAGCGCGAGCGGATCGGCCGCGCGCAGGCAGCGATCTTCGCGATGCGCGACGACGCGAAGAACCACTTCGCCGCGGCGCTCGCGCGCGTCCACGGCGTCGAGTTCACGATCGCGATCGTCCACGAGCCGATCGCACAGAAGGTGTACGAGGCGTCGAACGTCGACGTCACGGTCAACCCGCGCCAGGTGACCGCGGAGGAGATCGTCCGCTTCGCCCGCGACCCGCGGACGCATCAGCTCGCGATGATCGAGGGCGATCGGTTCGAGGTCCTCGATCTCACCTGCCGGCCCGAGAGCGAGTACGTCGGGAAGCGGTTCCGGGACATGCCGATCCGCGGCGCACTGATCGGGGCGGTCGTCCGGGGCGGCAAGGCGATCTTCCCGCACGGCGACGACACGCTCCTCGTCGGCGACCGGGTCATCGTCTTCACGGAGGCGGCGAACGTGCCGACGGTCGAGCGCGCCCTGTGAGGGCGTCCGGCAGGCCGTCCGGGGTCCGGCGACGCCCTCTGCTCGAGATCGATGCGCGCGGCGCGCTCGGCCTCGTCGGCACCATCGTCAAGTACCTGGCGCTCGCACCGCTCTTTCCGGCGGTGCTCGCCGTGGCGTACGACGAGTCTCCCTGGCCGTTCCTCGGGACGACCGCGATCGTCGGCGTCGTCGGGCTCGTCCTCGAGCGCATCGGCGGCGAGGCGCGCATGCGCGTCGGGTCGCGCGAGGGATACCTCGTCGTGGCGGTCGCCTGGCTGCTCGCCGGCGTGATGGGCGGGCTGCCGTACCTCCTCGCCGGCCAGGAGCACCTCGACCGCCCCGTGGATGCGCTCTTCGAGGGCATGTCCGGCTTCACCACGACCGGCGCCACACTGCTCGTGGACATCGAGTCGCTGGGGAACGCGATGGCGATGTGGAGGCAGTTCACCCAGTGGCTGGGCGGCCTCGGGATCATCGTCCTCGTGCTCGCCGTGCTCCCCCGGCTGCGCGTCGGCGGGCGCCAGATCCTCGAGACGGAGCTGCCCGGCCCCGAGGTCGACCAGCTCGGCGAGCGCATCCGCCAGACGGTGCGCCGGATCTGGGTCCTCTACCTCGGGCTCACGGTCGCCGAGGCGCTCGTGCTCTCGATGCTCGGCTGGACGGGGGCGGACGAGGCGATGACCCCGTTCGACGCCGTCGCGCACGCCTTCACGACCATCCCCACGGGCGGCTTCTCCACGCAGTCCCGGTCGATCGAGGCCTTCGGCGCCGCCACCCAGTGGACGATCGTCGCCTTCATGGTGCTCGCCGGGCTCAACTTCGCGCTGCTCTGGCGCGCCGTCATCGGCCGCCGACCGAAGGTGCTCTTCCGGGACGAGGAGATCCGCGTCTACCTGATCCTCCTCGCGCTCGCGTCCGGGGTGCTGGTCGTCGAGCTCGCGACGGAGACGATCGCAGGGAGCGACGCCCCGGTGCGGACCGGGGTCTTCCAGGCGGTGTCGCTGATGACCGGTACGGGGTACGCGACGGCCGACTTCGCGAACTGGACGACCGTCTCGCTGATGGTGCTCGTGCTCCTGATGTTCGTCGGGGGCTCGGCCGGGTCGACGACCGGGTCGGTGAAGGTGCTGCGGCACCTGTTGCTCGGCAAGGTGCTGCGCCGCGAGCTCCGTCAGACGCTGTCCGACGAGCTGATCATCCCGATCCGGCTCAACGGGAGGGTCGTGGACGAGCAGACGCTGCGCGCCGTCACCTCCTTCGTCCTCCTCTACCTCGGCCTCTTCGTCGTCGGCACCGCGGTGATCGCCGTCGACTCGGCGCTGCAGGGGCCGTCGCTGACGCCCGTGGACGTCATCTCGACGGCTGCGGCGACGCTCGGGAACGTCGGCCCGGCGACGGGCCCGATCGGGCCGATGCTCTCCTACGAGCCCTACAGCGACGTCTCGACGCTCGTGATGACGCTGCTGATGTGGCTCGGACGCATCGAGGTGATCCCGGTGATCGTCCTGCTCACGCGCCGCTACTGGAGGGTCTGATGGTCAGCCGCGACGTCCGGCATCCACCCCGTCCGCGGCGGCGGCTCGCGGTCGAGCTCCGCGGCTCGCTGGGGCTCGTCGGGACGCTCGTCAAGTGGCTCGGTCTCGCCCCCCTGTTCCCGGCGGTGCTCGCGGTCGGGTACGGCGATCCCGTCCTGCCCTTCGTCGTCGCGGCCGCCGTCGCCGGGGTCGCCGGGGTCGCCCTCGAGCGGATCGGCCGTGGGGCCGGCCCCGTCGTCGGCACGCGGGAGGGGTACTTCGTGGTCGCGTCGACGTGGCTGCTGGCGGCCCTGCTCGGAGCGATCCCGTACCTCCTCTCCACCGACCCGGAGCTGTCACGTCCGATGGACGCGGTGTTCGAGTCGATGTCCGGGTTCACGACGACCGGCGCGTCGATCCTCCGCGACGTCGAGGCGCTCGACCCGTCGCTCGCGATGTGGCGGCAGTTCACGCAATGGCTCGGAGGCATGGGGATCATCGTGCTGGCGCTCGCCGTCCTCCCCCGGCTCCGGGTCGGGGGCCGCCAGCTGCTGGAGGCGGAGCTGCCCGGGCCGGAGGTCGACGAGCTCGGCAGCCGCATCCGCCAGACCGCCCGCAGGCTCTGGGGCCTGTACGTCGTGCTCACCGTGCTCCAGGCGCTCGTCCTCGCCCTGCTCGGATGGACGGGCGTCGACGACCGGATGACCCTGTTCGAGGCGGTCGCACACGCCTTCACGACGATGCCCACGGGGGGGTTCTCGACCGAGGCCCGCTCGATCGAGCTCTATGCCGCGCCGACGCAGTGGGTGATCGTCGTGTTCATGGTCGTCGCCGGCGCGAACTTCGCACTCACCTACCGTGCCCTCGTCCGGAGGCGGGTGCGCACCGTGATCCGGGACGAGGAGCTGCGCCTCTACGCGATCTTCCTCGTCGTCGGGTCGGCCCTGCTCATTCTCGTGCTCGAGACCGAGGATCTCGCGGGAAGCGCGTCCGCCGTCCGCACGGGCGTCTTCCAGGCCGTGTCGGTCCTCACCACGACGGGCTACGCGACCGCGGACTTCAACACCTGGACGACGCTCGCGCTCGTGACGATCGTCGCGCTGATGTTCGTCGGCGGCTCCGCCGGGTCGACGGGCGGCTCGATCAAGGTCGTCCGACACCTCGTGCTCGGCCGGGCGCTCCGCCGTGAGACCCGGCTCGCCGTGCACCCGGAGCTCGTCGAGCCCCTGCGGCTGAACGGCCAGACGGTCGGCGAGCGCACGATCCGCGCGGTGATCGCGTTCGTCCTCCTCTACGTCGGCGTGTTCGTGGTCGGCGCGGGCGTGCTCGCGCTCGACACCGCGATCCAGGGCCCGGACGTGCGGCCCATCCATCTGATCGCGGCCGCCGCGACGACGCTCGGCAACGTCGGCCCCGCGCTCGGCTCCGCGGGCCCGGAGGGCAACTTCTCCGAGTTCAGCGACGTCTCGAAGGGGACGCTCGTCGCCCTCATGTGGATGGGGCGGCTCGAGCTGCTCCCCGTGCTCGTCCTCTTCACCCGGAGCTACTGGCGCGCGTGAGCACCGTCGCCCGATGCCGGCAGGCGGGGCGGGAGAGGTGTGGGAGGTGCGGGCCGGGGCCCCGAGGGCCCCGGCCCGGTGCTGCTAGCCGTGGATCGAGGCGATGATCGGGATCATGAGGATCGCCACGATGTTCGCGATCTTGATCATCGGGTTGATCGCGGGCCCGGCGGTGTCCTTGTAGGGGTCGCCGACGGTGTCGCCCGTGACCCCCGCGGCGTGGGCCTCCGAGCCCTTGCCGCCGTAGAGGCCGTCCTCGATCAGCTTCTTCGCGTTGTCCCAGGCTCCGCCGCCCGACGTCATCGCGATCGCGAGGAACAGGCCCGTGACGATCGTGCCGATCAGCATGCCGCCGAGCATCTCCGGCTTGATGATCCCGACGATGATCGGGAAGGCGACGGGGATCAGCGCGGGCGCGAGCATGCTCTTGATCGCCGAGCCGGTGACGATCGAGATCGACGTCGCGTAGTCGGGGCGCGAGGTGCCCTCCATGATCCCCGGGTCCTCGCGGAACTGGCGGCGTACCTCCTCCACGACCTCGCCGCCGACGCGGCCGACCGCGGTCATCGCCAGCGACGCGAACAGGAACGGCATCAGGCCGCCGATGAACAGCCCGGCGATCACCCACGGGTCGTCGAGCGCGAAGCTGATGTCGAGGCCCTCGTCGGCCAGCCCACGGACGTACTCGTCGAAGAGGACGAGGGCGGCGAGACCGGCCGAGCCGATCGCGTAGCCCTTCGTCACCGCCTTCGTCGTGTTGCCGACCGCATCGAGCGGGTCGGTGACGCCACGGACGGACTCCGGCATGTCCGCCATCTCGGCGATCCCGCCTGCGTTGTCGGTCACGGGGCCGTACGCGTCGAGCGCCACGATCAGCCCGGTCATCGAGAGCTGGGCCATCACGGCGACGCCGATGCCGTAGAGGCTCGGGTCGCCGTCGCCGATCCCGGCGGCGTAGTAGGCGCCGACGACGCCCGCGGCGATCACGAGCACGGGGAACGCCGTCGCCTGCATGCCGTAGGCGAGGCCGGCGATGATGTTCGTCGCGTGCCCCGTTTGCGAGGCCTCGGCGATCTTCTTCACCGGGTGCCATCGCGAGCCCGTGTAGTACTCGGTGATCGCGACGAGCAGGAAGGTGATCGCGAGCCCGATCAGCGCGGGCACGTAGAGCTGCCAGAAGGAGAACCACTCGCCGTCGTAGGCGAGCGTGACCGGGATGAAGCCGAGCGCCGAGAGGATCGTCGCGACGATCACGCTGCGGTAGAGGGCGTTGATGATCGCGTTCTCGCCGCGGCCGACCCACGAGAAGAACGTCCCGATCACGGAGGCGAGGATGGAGACGCCGCCGAGGGCGAGCGGGAAGAGGTAGAGGCTGCTGTCGTCGAAGTCGTCGACGAAGCCGATCCCGAGCAGCATCACGGCGACGGCGGTGACGGCGTAGGTCTCGAACAGGTCGGCGGCCATGCCGGCGCAGTCGCCGACGTTGTCGCCGACGTTGTCGGCGATCACGGCCGGGTTGCGCGGGTCGTCCTCGGGGATGCCGGCCTCGATCTTCCCGACGAGGTCGGCGCCCACGTCGGCGGCCTTGGTGAAGATGCCGCCGCCGAGCCGGGCGAAGACCGAGATCAGCGAGCCGCCGAACGCGAGCCCGATGAGATCGTCGACGGCGGACTCGGGCTCGTTGCCGATCCAGCCGGTGAGGACCCAGTAGTACCCGGCGACGCCGAGCAGCCCGAGACCGACGACGAGGAGCCCGGTCACCGAGCCGGCGCGGAAGGCGACCTTGAACGCGGGCGAGACGCCCTCGCGCGCGGCCTCCGCCGTCCGCACGTTGGAACGCACGGCGACGTTCATCCCGATGAAGCCGGCGGCCGCGGACAGCGTCGCCCCGATCAGGAAGCCGACGGCGGCGCCCCACCCCAGCTTGTCGTAGAAGCCGAGCGCGAGGAACGGCACGACGGCCACGGCTGCGATCGTCGTGTACTGCTTCTTGAGGTACGCGGCGGCGCCCTCCTGGACGGCCTTCGAGATCGCCTGCATCCGCTCGTTGCCGGCGGGCTGAGCGAGCAGCCAGTAGGTCAGGTACAGGCCGTATGCGACCCCGACACCACCGCAGATGAGCGCGAAGAGCACGGCGTGGTCAACGAAGAAATCCATCAGTCCTCCGGAATGCAGCCCTCACAAAGAAGCGCCGAAACCGCTTCGGCGCGGGGCATTATCTATCACAAGCCGGTCGTCGTGCGACGTGCGTGGGTGACTCGGCAACGATCGGCCCACCGCCGCTACCCGGCCGAGTCGGCGGTCGCGCCGCCCTCGACGCCCGCCGAGGCGCCCGCTCAGAGCTCGCCGACGCGGGCCGGCCGGACGACGAGATCGGCGTAGATGTCCGCGATCGAGGCGCCTTCCCGATACCGGGCGATCTGACGCTCGGCGGCGTTGCGCTCGGGCAGCGCGAGCAGCGGAGCGGCCCCGATCTCCCCCGCCACCGGCTCCACCCAGGCGATCAGCTGCTCGAGCCGCGCACGTGCGGGGACGGCGACGCCGCGGTCGAGGTCGAGCAGCTCGCCCGACAGCCCGTAGCGGATCGCCCGCCACATGTTCTCCTCGAGCAGCCGGTGCGGATGCAGCGGCACCGGCTCGCCCTCGTCGTGGGCCCGGGCGATGCGGGCGGCGAGCGCGGCGGCGAGCGCGGCCAGCGCCTGCGCATCGGCGAGCGACGGCTGCGCGTCGCAGATCCGGATCTCCACGGTGGGGAACGCGAGGTGCGGCCGGACGCTCCACCAGAGCTGCGTGGGCTCGTCGATCGACCCCGTCGCGTACAGCAGCCGGACGTAGCGCTCGAAGGCGTCCCAGCTCCCGTAGGCGTCCGGGATCCCGCACCGCGGGAAGAACCGCGTGAAGATCTGCGTCCGGGCCGAGTGCAAGCCGGTGTCGACGGCCTCGACGAACGGGGAGCTGGCGGAGACGGCGAGCAGCTCCGGGAGCACGTTGCGGAGCCCGTCACAGACGGCGATCGCGCGATCGGCGCCCCGGACGGCGACGTGCACGTGGAGGCCGAACGTGTTGTTGCGCCAGACGACGTACCGGAGGAGCTCGTCGTTGCGCCGGTAGTGCGGCGTGTCGATGATCCGCTGCGCCTTCCAGTCGGCCCAGGGATGCGTCCCCGTCGCCGCGAGCGCGATCCCGAGCGGCTCGACGAGCGCCGCGAGCTCCGCGCGCCGCTCCTGCATCGCCGCCGGCAGGCCCGCCACGGTCTCGAGCAGACCGGTCTTGATCTCGACCTCCGACGCGATCAGCTCGCCGACGAGGTTCGGGGCGAGGCCCGTGTCGGCCGCCGCAGCCTGCACCTCCTCGAACCGACCGACGAGGTCGAGCGTCTCGGGGTCGAGGAGCGCGAACTCCTCCTCGACCGCGACGGTGAAGTCGGAGGCCTGCTCGAAACGCTCGCGCGCCTCGCGCAGGAGCGTGTCGTACGCGGTCGTCGTCGCGTCCATGGCCCGGGAAGCCTAGCCAACACTTCCGTCAGGAAAGCATCGGCGGCGACCCTCCCGACGAGTGCCCCACGAGGGGCGAGGACGGGGCACCGACGACGCGGGATCGTCGCCGTCAGCGAGAGAGCTCGAGCAGCCGCCGGGCCACGCCTGCCCAGCTCCAGCGGTCGACGACGGCGGTGCGGACCCCGGTTCGCAGCGTCTCCCGGTCGGCCGGAGCGAGCGCGAGCACCTGCACGAGGCGCTCGTGGAGTGCGCCCACGTCGCCCGTCGGGAAGCTGACGAGGGGCCGGAGCGACGGAGGCAGCTCCGCCTCCAGGCCGGCCGCGACTTCCGCGAGTCCGGAGTGGCGCGACATCACGGGCGGGCAGCCGGCTGCCGCCGCCTCCGCTGCGACCATCCCGAACGCCTCGGGGAACACCGAGGGGACGACGCAGGCGTCGGCCAGCGCAAGGAGGTGCCGGAGGTGGCGGTGCTCGAGCGGCCCCGTGAAGAGGGCGCGCACGCCGAGGGCGGCGGCCCGCTCCTCGAGGGAGGCACGCTCCGGCCCGAAGCCCACGATCACGACGCGCGCGTCCACTCCGGACAGCGCGTCGAGCAGGACGTCGACGCCCTTCTGCGGTATCAACTTGCCGAAGTAGACGACCACCGGCCCCGAGGCGAGGAAGTCGCCGAGGCGAGCCTCGTTCCCCTCGTCGGGGAGCCGCTCGTCCCCGTTCCCGGGGTTCGGCGGGTCGGCGGCCGCTTCGCGGACGAGGGACCGAAGTGCGTCCTCACGCCGCTCCGGAACCCACTCGTCGACGTCGACACCGGGCGGCACCTCGTGGACGCGGTCGACCCGTCCGCACACCTCCTGCAGCACCCGGCGGATGTGCTCCGACCCGACGAACGTCGCACGGGCGGCGGCCAGGCACTCGGCCCCCCACGCCGACAGAGCGGGATCTCCCCGCATCGCGTACTCGAGCTCCGACCCGTGGGCCTTGACCGCGAACGGCGCGCCGGCGGCGGCGCCCACCGGGCCGCCGAGGAGCACGTGGTTCGTGAACACGAGGTCCGCGGGGAGCTCGACGCGGATCGCCGCGGCGTTCGCCTCCACCCACCGCTCGAGCTCGGCGCGGGAGCAGTCGGGGAGCCGCCGGACGTCGTCGAACCCCTCGTACCGGTCGAGCACGAAGACGGGGAGAAAGCCGCCCACGTCGGGACGCCGGGTCACTGCCCCGCCGAGGTCGTACCGCTCGGGTCGGGGCTCCTGCGAGAGCACGACGACCTCGTGGCCGGCACGGCTCCACTCGCGCGCGAGCTGCCGCGAGTAGACGTTCGAGCCGGTGCCCCCGAGCAGGTATCCGTGCCAGAGGACGATCCGCACAGGGCAATACTGCCTTCGCGGCGGGCTGTCGACGCGTAGGTGGCCGAGGGCGCGGGCCCGCGCCGGTCAGGTCAGGTGGAAGTAGAGGGCGTAGAGAAGCTCGACCGCCGGGTTGGAGGTGTGCACCTGCACATCCGTCGGGGTGTCGAGCAGCGCCTCGCTGTAGTTGAAGATGATCTTCACGCCGGCGGCGACGAGCGCGTCCGCTGCGTCCTGCGCGGACGACGCGGGAACGGCGAGCACGCCGACGATGATGTTGCGCTCGGGGACGACCTGCTCGACGTCGTCGATCGCGGAGACCGTGACGCCGCCGATCGCGCGACCGACCTTCGCCGGGTCGGTGTCGAAGACGGCAGCGATCGTGATCCCGTGCTCGCCGAAGATCGGGGAGCTCGCAATCGCCTCCCCGAGCCGACCCGCACCGACGAGCGCGATGTTGTGCTGCCCCTGCGTGCGCAGGATCTTGCGGATCTCGGCGAGCAGCGAGTCGATCTGGTAGCCGACACCGCGCTTGCCGAACTTGCCGAAGCCGGAGAGGTCGCGCCGGATCTGCGTCGCGTTGATGTTCGTGTACTCGGCGATCTCCTGGGACGAGATGCGGTCCTTGCCCATCTTCTTCGCCTGGGTGAGGACTTGCAGGTACCGGGAGAGCCGCGCCGCCACGCCGACCGTCAACCGCTCCGCCACTGCCGCTCCTTTCCCTCGTCGGCCGGGCCGCCGGGCCCGGCGAGTTTGTGACACCGTGTCACATTCTGCCTGGGCGCCGCCGTCGCCGCGCCGGTCAACCGACCGCCCCGCCGTGCAGGCGGTCGCGCAGCCCGTCGGCCGTGACGACGTACCGGAACGCGTGCACGCCGTCGAGCTCGAGCACCGGGATCTCGGCACGGTAGTCGCGCTCGAGGTCGTCGTCGCCCGTGATGTCGACGACGTCGAGCGCGAAGGGCGTCTCCCGACGCACGGCCTCCACGACCTCGAGCGCCGCGTCGCAGAGGTGGCAGCCCTCGGCGACGTACAGCACGGCCCGTACCGGGCGGGCGGTCATCCGCTAGGGGTACAGGCCGCGGATCGTCGTCGCCTCCGCGACGCGCTGCACGGCGAGCCCGTACGCGGCGACGCGCATGCTCGTGCCGAAGCGCTCCCTGGTCTGCCAGGTCTCCTCGAACGCGCGGACGGTGATGTCGTTGAGCTTCGCGTTCACCTCGTACTCCTTCCAGAAGTACTCCTGGAGGCCCTGCACCCACTCGAAGTAGGAGACGACGACGCCGCCCGCGTTCGCGAGCACGTCCGGGAGCACGAGCACGCCGCGGTCCTCGAGGATCTCGTCGGCGCTCGGCGTCGTCGGGCCGTTCGCGCCCTCGCAGATCATGCGCGCCCGGATGCGGGCAGCGTTCTGGGCCGTGATCACCTGCTCGAGGGCGCACGGCGCGAGGACGTCGCAGTCGAGCTCGATCAGCTCGGCGTTCGTGATCGCGTCCGCGCCCGGCAGGCCTTCGAGCACGCCGTGCTCCTGCTTGTAGGCGATCGCCGCCTGCACGTCGATGCCGTAGGGGTTCGCGACACCGCCTCGGGAGTCGCTGACCGCCACGATCCGCGCTCCCTCCTCCGACAGCAGGCGGGCGAGGTTCCTGCCGACGTTCCCGAACCCCTGGATCGCGATCCGGTTGTCGGGGAGCCGCGCGCCCTGCTTCTGCAGGGCCGTCCTGATCGAGTAGAGCGCTCCCCGGGCCGTCGCCTCGTCCCGCCCGAGCGACCCGCCCACCGACAGCGGCTTGCCCGTGACCACCCCGAGCACCGAGTGGCCGACGTTCATCGAATACGTGTCGAAGATCCACGCCATCACCTGCGAGTCCGTACCGACGTCGGGGGCGGGGATGTCCTTCTCCGGCCCGATCTCGTTGATGATCTCGGTCGTGTACCTGCGCGTCAGGCGCTCGAGCTCCCCCGGCGAGAGCTCCTTCGGGTTACAGACGACACCGCCCTTCGCACCGCCGAACGGCAGCCCCATCAGGGCGCACTTCCACGTCATCCACATCGCGAGCGCCTTCACCTCGTCGCGCGTCACGGCCGGGTGGTAGCGAATGCCGCCCTTCGCGGGCCCCCGCGTCATGTTGTGCGTGACGCGGTAGGCCTCGAAGACCTCGACCGACTGGTCGTCCATCACGACCGGCACGGACACCTCGACGCACTTCTTGCACTCGGCCAGCACGCCGACGAGGTTCGGGTCGATGCCGAACGTCTCCCCCACGTGCGCGAGCTGACGCTGCGCGATGGCGAACGGGTTCTCGGCGAGATGCGTCGCCGGCGCCTCCGTGGAGCTCATCGTTGGCACCGTCCCTGACTCACGACGACGAGGACTATACCGCCGCTCATCGGATCCGGAACGGTACGCGCTGCTCCTCGCGAGGGCCGCCGCCGACCGGCGTCGCGACGATCGCCAGCTCGTACGCGGCAGGCGCGAGTCGCGCCCCGCGCGGCCCCCGCCCGGTGATGCCGAACGCGTACCGTCCAGGCAGGACCTCGCGGAGGTGCACGAGCCTGCCGAGGTTGCGACGGCCGCGATAGAGGTCGATCGTGAGCGTGTCGAGCGGGAGGAGCTGCGGGCGGTCGACGGAACCGTCCACCCGTCCCGCCACGAGGCTGAGCACCGCCGGCCGGGCGTCTGACGGGGCGAACGCCGCGACCGAGAGGCGGATCCCGTCGAGCAGCGGCTGCCCGGTGACCGGAACCGCGATCGCCCACGGGACGCGGAGCGTGGCGCCTGCGCGGACACGAACGCGGAGCGTGCCCACGAGCGCGCCCGGGGCCTTCGGCCGCGCCGCGAGCTGGGCCGTGAGTCGCAGGGTGACGGTGCGGCCGGGGCGAAGCACTCTCGCCGAGGGTGTCGCCGTCACCGTGACACCTGCTCTCGTACGCGTGCCGGAGACGACCGTCAGCCCGAGCGGTCGGCGGGAGACGTTGCGGAGCGTCACCGTCCCGCGGAGCTCCTTCTCGCCGGGGACGCTCGACCCGAAGGAGACCGTCGGCAGATCGGCGACGAGCTCGACGGTGGCCGCGCGGGCCGGGTCGACTGCGCCCGCCACGACCCCGGCCAACGCTTGCGCCGGCCGCGCCGACGCGACGAGGGCGCCGCCCAGTGCCGCCGCGTCGAGATCGGGTCGAGCCTGCACGACCAGCGCAGCGGCGCCTGCGGCGACCGCAGCCGCCGCACTCGACCCGCTCACGGTCCCGAAGCGCGCTCCGCCGTCGTCGCCGAGACCCGGCTCGGAGGTGGCGAGGCCGACGCCGGGGGCGGCGAGCTCCGGCTTCGTGCCCCCGTCGAACGCCAGGCCGCGAGAGGAGAAGGGGGCGGTCGCGGCCAGGCCCGGGTTCGGCTCGATCGACGCCGCGCCGAGCGCGAGCTCCACCGGGCGGCCGGTCGCGAGGAGGCCCCTGATCTCGTCGGCGACGCCCGCCGGGAGGCCGAGGATCGGCACCCCGAGCGCCTCGTCGATGCCGAGCGACCCTGCGGGCAGCGGTCCGTCCACGAGGACGGCGCGAGCGCCGGCCGTCGCCAGCTCGCGAACGGCCTCGAGAGTCGGCGCGCCGGGCGGCAGGAGCGCCGCAGACCCGGCGACCTTGCTGTAGCCCCTGGCGTCGAACTGGCGCTCCACG
>NZ_DBNHWK010000001.1:0-8290 GCF_057140465.1 Gaiella sp. | reverse complement strand
CCCGGGAAGCCGGTGACGTCCAGCTGATCGCAGAAGCGGTTCGCCGCCTCGGTCCACTCGGTCGCCCGCCTGATGTCGCCGACGTCGTGGCAGGCGCTGATCGTGAGGCAGTAGACGACACCTGCCGTGTGAGGCCGCAGCTGGCCGCCCATCGCGGACGCCGACGCCTCGTCCAGCAACGCGAGCCCGCGCTCCGTGTCACCGCGCTTGATCGCGAGCCGGCCCTTGCCTCCGAGCGCGAGCATCTGGACGTCCCGGTCACCGACGCGCGTCGCGATGTCGTAGGACTCGTCCAGGAGCTTGTCCGCCTTGACGTAGTTGCCCTCGGCGAAGAGCGCCACGATCGCTTGCATCAGCGACAGGCGGGCGTGCTCGGGCGCCTCCGGGACGCCGGCGAGGATCCGCTCGGCGGTCGCCAGCCATCCGTTGGAGATCGCGAACGAGCCGCGCCCGTCGTAGTCCCACGCGAGCGTGAGCGCCATCCGGGCCGACCCGAGGGCGTCGCCCGCGGCGTCGTACGCCGCGTACGCGCGCTCTCGCAGCGCGATCGCCTCGTCGAGCTTTCCGCTCCACCAGGCGGCAGAGCCGAAGCTCTCGAGGTCGGGGGCCGCGAGCTCGCTCGCGTCGAGCGTCGAGTAGGAGGCATACGCGGCACGCCAGGCCTCGCGGCCCGCTGCGGCACGTGCTTCCTCGAGTGCGTCGATCACCTGGGACACAGGAGGCCCATTGTGGCTGTTGTGCCGTGCGCGGGGCAATTTCCCCTCGACACTCGAGGGTCTGCCGGAGATGTCGACGTCGCCGCGTCCCGGGAGGCGTCGACGTTGGTTCACGATCGGCGTGGTTGAGCCCACCTCCGGTGCACGCCGCCCCATGGCGGCGGTTCTCCCTCGCCTGGTCTGCCGCCTGTACTCCGCCTGGTCGACCGCCTGCCGGCGGTCTTGGCGGTAGAAGGTGATGCGGGTCGCCGCCGCCGCGCAAAGCGCGGCAGGCGGCTACGGGCCTTTCCTTCCCCTCATTCTTCCTCCACGTTGTTGGTGGTGGTTGTGGTTGTTAATGGCGCGACCACCACCAGCGTTTCGACCACGTGGAACTCCGATCGCTCGATCCGGTTCGCGGGGGTGCCCCCCGGTGCGAGTTGCTGCTAGCTCGAGGAGCCGTCTCAGCGGCTCTTGACCCGCGGCCGACGTACGTACCACCGCCGTCCCAACACCATTGCGAAGCGCCCGATGCTCATCTGCACCCAATCCTTGTCTGGTCGGCGTGCCAGTGCAGTCCCATCGCCTCGAACCGCGCGATCGCCTTCTCGATCAGGGTCTCGTCGCCACGGACGATCCCGAGCGCGCGGAGCGCAAACGGCTCGAGGTAGATGCCCGGACGCAGCAGCTGCGCGGCCTCGGCTTCGACCCGCCGACGGTCACCGAGAGCTCCGAGCCCGTCCAGCCGGGCCGCAATCAGACTCGCGCCCATCGTGTAGGTCTTCGCGGGGGGCGTCTCGAGCAGCCGCTCTGCCGCCTCGAGGTCGCCGCGGACGAGAGCGAGTTGGAGCAGCGGCGGATCGAGCGCGTAGCCGTAGCCCTCCATCCTGAGCTCGCCCGCGGCTTGCTCGAGCTCCTGAGCCCGTTGCGCGTCCCCGCCATGGGCCCAGGCGACGGCACAGAGAAGCAGGCCACGCGCATTGCGGACGCACGGGGTTGAGGTGTTCGCCGCCACCCGCTCCTCGACGAGGTCGGTGAGCCCCCGGATTTCAGCCCAGTTGCCGGCGAGCTCCGCGACGTCCACCGTCTGGGCCACTGCGTGCACGCGGTGATGGGGCGAGAGCCGCCTGGCGACCTGTTCGTGCTTCTCGGCAAGCTGACGCCCTTCGGCCAGGTGACCGACAGCTGTGACCACTGGGATCGCGAGCTCGAGGACCTCGCCGACGCGATCGGGGTCGCCGATCTGCGCGAGCAGTTCGAGGCGCCGCCGAGTCCACGAGTATGCGTCCTCGAACCGCCCCTGCTCGAACGCCACGGCTGCCAGCGTGCCCCAGGCGAAGGAGCGCAGCTCCAGGCTTCCCAGCTTTTCGGCGAGCACGCTTGCCTCGCGAGCAGGCCTCTCACCCTGCTCGGGATGCCAGTAGGCCCGTGCGAGCAACGCTCTGACCTGTTCCACGCTCTCCGGCTCGGCGAGCTCGAGAGCGCGCTCGATCCATTCGTCGACGAGTTCGCTCGCAGGCCGGTGCCTCCACATTGCTCCCCGGCTCGACGTCTCGAAGGCCAGCACGCTGTACGTCTCGGCGCAGCTGGCACGATCGGGGTCCGCGTCGAGAGAGCGGTTCATCGCAGCCCAGAACGCGTCGCCGTCGAACTTGAGCGCATTCGCCTTGCCGATCTCCCGCCAGAGCTCGGCAGCGACCTGGTTGCTCGGGGCGAGCTCCAGCGCGCGGCCGAGCAGCGCGAGCCCTTCGTCGATCTCGTAGCGGCCGATGGCGAGCTCGGCAGCTCGGCGCAGCCAGGCCGTGGCCGTCGGTCGGAGTCGATCAGGCGTTCCCTCGTCGTCGGGCCACGCGAGCTCGGCATAGTCGGAACGCAGGGCCTCGCTGTAGTGGTGGGCGAGGACTGCCGCGTGCTCATCCCGGCCCGCTCCGAGGCGCTCGAGCCACTCCGCGAAGGCGAGATGGAGGCGCGCCCGCTTCCCCTTCGGGATGCTGCCGTACGCGACCTCGCGTGTCAGCGCGTGCTTGACGACGTACTCCGCCTCGCCTTCGAGAGACGAGCCCTGTCGCCGGTGAACGAAGACGCGCTCCTCGAGAAGGGCGAGGTCGGGCTCCGGGCCTTCGACGAGCGCGCGCACTGCTCCCGCCCAAAACGTGCGGCCGATCACCGCTCCCGCCTGGAGTGCCGCCTTCTCGCGAGGGGGGAGCAGGTCGATACGCGAAGCGAGGAGGGCGTGGACCGAGTCGGGGAGGATGAGGCCCGGGGGAAGCTCCGCCAGCTCCCACTGCCCGTCCGTGCAAACGAGGAGGTCGCGGTCGATCAAGGTCGAGAGGAGCTCCTCGATGAAGAAGGGATTGCCCTCTGCCTGCGCCACGATGCCGAGAAGCTCGGCCGGCGGCTCGGAGCCAAGCAGAGCAGCCAGTAGGCCCTTGGGCTCCTCGTTCGTCAACGACTCGAGTCGCAACGTCTCTCCGCCGGCGAGCACGGCCCCTCCCGGTCTCACCGTCGCGAGGAGGAGCAGCGGGCCCACCACCGCCGCGGTCACGGTCTCGAGGAGCTCGACCAGCGGCTGGTCGGCCCAGTGCAGGTCCTCGACCAGGAGAACGGTCGGCCGGTCGGCGACGAGCTCCGCGAGAAACGTCGCCCACGCGTCCCGGAAACGCTCGCGCACGACGAGCGGATGGAGGTCGCCCGCGACATCGATCCCGAGGGCCACCGCAAGGATCTCGCGGGATCCGAGCAGAGCCCGGACGCTCTCGGACGGGTCGCTGTCGAGAATCCCGAAGTGCTCCTTGAGGATCTCGCCGAGCGGCCCGTAGGTGCTCGAGCTCCCGTAGGCAACGCAGCGACCGACGCGCCGCAGCGGCTCTGTACCGTCCATCGCGAGCGCCTCCCAGAGCTCGCGGACGAGCCGCGTCTTGCCGACACCGGCCTCGCCGACGATCGTCAGCAGCTGCGGCGAGCCGAGCTCGACCGTCCGCTGATACGCGTCCAGGAGGAATGCGAGTTGCCGTTCGCGTCCGACGAACGCACGCGCCAGCGCACCGACTCCGCGCGGACGCATGAGCGAGAGCGCCCGTAGGAGCGGACGGCAGCGGATGCCTTCGGGCTTGCCCTTCGCCTCGACCGTCCGCAACTCGCCGAATTCGAACGCACCGCCGACCGCGGCCACCGTTCGTGCGCCGGTGAGAATCTCGCCCGGCGCAGCGGCCTGCTCGAGTCGGGCGGTGACGTTGACCGCATCGCCGCTGACGAACGAGCTGCCCTCGTTCGGTCGCCCGAGGACGACCTCTCCCGTGTGGACGCCGACGCGGAGCGCGAGCCGATCGCCGAAGAGCTCGTGAAGCCTCCGCTGCATCGACAGGGCGGCGTGGAGGCCCCGCTCCGCATGGTCCTCGTACGACGCCGGCGCGCCGAACACCGCCATGACGGCGTCACCGGCGAACTTCTCGAGAGTGCCGCCGACTGCGCGGATCTCCGTGGCCATTCCGCCGTAGAAGCGGTCGAGCAGAAGTCGCGTGTGCTCCGGGTCGCGGTCGGACGCGAGCGCCGTCGAGCCGACGAGGTCGGCGAACAGCATCGTCGCGACCTTGCGCTCCTGGGCCGCGGGCATCGCATCCACCGGGGCACCGCAGGCCGGGCAGAAGCGGGCGCCCTCCGGCACCCCGGCGCCACACGCGGTGCAGATCGCCATGCGGGATTCTTAGCGCGGCGACCTGCGAGAGGCGAAGGGGAGAGACCTCAACTCTCGAGAGGCCTTCCGCTTGCCGCCCTCGGACTGAGTCTTAGGTCGCGCCCGTCATACCCCTCAGTGGGGTCGCCGTAGTCTCGTATCCTGATCAGGCAACACTGATGGTACGGCGATGGTACGTAACGAGTGCGCCGCGTCCTCGGAGACCGGCAGCGCCGGCCCCGTCGTCGACTCGAGCATCCACTCAGCGTTGACGACCTCTCGCGCCGTGAGCGCCCGACGACCGAGCCCGGGCTCCGCCGGTCCCGGGGGCACGCCGAGGGGCCGGAGCCCTCAGCACGCTCCGGCGTCGGCCCGCGCTAGGAGCGGAGGCCGATCGCCGTCGCGCCGTGACGGCCGGCGGCGACGCGGAGCCGCTGCCAGGGGCCCCAGCGCGGGATGCGCGGCCCCGCCGACCCGCTCGCCGAGACGAGGTAGCACGAGTCCCATTCGAACCAGCCGTCGACGATCCGCCCGTCGCACGCGTACTCGCCCTCTTCGACGAGCGGCGCCTCCGTGCTCCCCGGCGGCGGGTCCGGCCGCTCTCCCGCGAGCGCCGTCGCGGGAGCGAGGAGCGCGAGAACGATCACACCGATCGCGCGGCGTCTCATCCCACGCGGGGGATGGCCCGGGCGGCACTGGACACGACGCCCAACGGGTTCGCGCACCGCGGCTCGGGTCCTGCACCCCCCGCCGGTCGCGGGCAGGACCCGGGCTGCCGTTCGGGCCTCGGCGAGGGTGGCGGGAGTTCCGCACGGCGAATCAGCGCCGTCCCCGATGCCCGCCCGGAGCGTCCTCGGGGAGGATCAGCCGATGACGCTGTTCACGGGAACGGTGCCGGGCCTCGGACGCCCGTCACCGGCATTCCGGCACCTTCGACGATCCAGGGGGGCGTGAGATGGCTCGACCCGTCACGATGTTCACCGGCCAGTGGGCCGACCTGCCGATCGCGGAGCTCGCGCGGAACCTCGCCGCATGGGGGTTCGACGGCGTGGAGCTCGCCTGCTGGGGCGACCACTTCGAGGTCGACCGGGCGCTCGCCGACCCCGGCTACGTCACGCAGCAGCGTGCGCTGCTCGACGGCGAGGGCCTGAGCTGCTCCGCGCTCGGCGCGCACCTCGTCGGCCAGGCGGTGTGCGACCCGATCGACGAGCGACACCGCGCGATCCTGCCACCCGAGGTGTGGGGGGACGGCGACCCGGAGGGAGTGCGTCGTCGGGCGGCGGAGCGGATGCAGGACACGGCACGGGCCGCGGCGGCCTTCGGCGTCGAGGTCGTCAACGGCTTCACCGGCTCGCCGATCTGGCACATGCTCTACTCGTTCCCGCCGAACGACTTCGAGGCGATCGAGCGCGGGTACGAGGAGTTCGCCGAGCGCTGGGGGCCGATCATCGACGTGTTCGACGCCGAGGGTGTCCGCTTCGGCCTCGAGGTGCACCCGACCGAGATCGCCTACGACTTCGTGACGACGGAGAAGGCCCTCGCCGCCCTCGATCGGCGGCCCGGCTTCGGGATCAACCTCGACCCGAGCCACTTCGCACACCAGTTCCTCGACCCGGCGGCGTTCGCGATCGAGTTCGCCGACCGCGTCTACCACGTCCACGTCAAGGACTCGCGCCGCTTCCTCGACGGCCGCAGCTCGATCCTCTGCGGGCACCTCAACTTCGGCGAGCCGCAGCGCGGGTGGGACTTCGTCTCCCCGGGCCACGGCGACGTCGACTTCGAGACGTTCTTCCGGGCGCTGAACCGGATCGGGTACCAGGGCCCGCTCTCGATCGAGTGGGAGGACTCCGGGATGGACCGCGAGTGGGGAGCGCAGGACGCGCTCGCGTTCGTGCGCAGGACGGACTTCGCGCCGTCCGCGGTCGCCTTCGACGCCGCGATGCAACAGGAGGGATAGCGATGGCTGAAGCCGTGGGCATCGGAACCGTGGGACGGGCCGAGACGGCGGGCGACGTGCCCGAGATCGGCATCGGCATGCTCGGCTACGCGTTCATGGGCAAGGCCCACGCGAACGCGTACCGGAAGCTCTCGTACATGACCTGGCCGCCGCCGCTTCGACCGCGCCTCGTCTCGATCGCCGGCCGCGACGAGACGGCCGTCACCGAGGCCGCGCGGCGGTACGGCTTCGAGCGCGCCGTGACGGACTGGCGTGAACTGGTCGCCGACCCGGACGTGGTGCTGTTCGACAACGGCGGGCCGAACGACGTCCACGCCGAGCCGACGATCGCAGCCGCGCAGGCGGGGAAGCACGTCTTCTGCGAGAAGCCGCTCGGACGCTCGGCCGAGGAGGCGCTCGGGATGTGGCAGGCCGCCGACGCGGCAGGCGTGAAGCACATGTGCGCGTTCAACTACCGCTTCGTCCCGGCGGTCCGGCTCGCCCGCGACCTCATCGAGGCGGGCGAGATCGGGGAGATCCACCACTTCCGCGGGCGGTACCTGCAGGAGTGGGGAGCGACGGACGCCCCGGTGTGGCGCTTCGACAAGGCCGCGGCCGGCTCGGGGGCGCTCGGCGACCTCGGCGCGCACGTGATCGACCTCGCCCGCTACCTCGTGGGCGAGATCGCCGCGGTCTCCGCCTTCGCGGCGACGTTCCAGCCCGGACGCGACGTCGACGACGCCTTCGAGGCGGCGGTCGCGTTCGACGGGGGAGCGATCGGCACGATCGAGGCGACCCGGTTCGCTCCGGGTCGCAAGAACGGGTTCGCGTGGGAGATCAACGGCTCGAAGGGGTCGATCGCGTTCGACCTCGAGCGCCTGAACGAGCTCCAGGTGCACGTGGCGGAAAGCTCACCGGGCCCGCTCGCCCAGGGGTTCCGCACGGTCCTCGTCTCGGAGGCGGAGCACCCCTACTGGGAGCACTGGTGGCCGCACGGGCACATGATCGGCTGGGAGCACAGCTTCGTCCACGAGATCCACCACCTGCTGACCGCGATCCGCGACGACGCGCCGGTCGCGCCGCACGGCGCGACCTTCGAGGACGGGTACCGCGCCGCCGCGGTCTGCGACGCGATCGTCGCCTCCGCCGAGAGCGGCCGCCGCGTCGACCTCGAGTACCGCACGATCGGCTGAGGGAGATCGGAGAACGGGCGGTGCCGCGGGGCGGCACCGCCCGGGGCCTCGGCGGCTCAGCCGACGGCGAAGGCGCCGTAGCCGACCACGCGCTCGGTTCCGCCGGCCGTGTCGGCGGACGTCCGGAGGTCGAGCAGCCGCACGTTCGCACCGACGCGCCGCGCGTGCTCGACGAGGCCGCGGAGGGCGAACGCCCCGCACGCGTCGTACGGGCCGATGTCGCGCGCCCGGAGCTCGACGACGGCGTCCGCCGTCCGGCGGTCCGCCTCCCGGGCGTCCGCGTCGGCGAGGTAGTGGCTGAGGTCGGTGGAGACGACGACCGCGTCGGCTGCGTCCCAGAGGGCTGCGACGAGGTCGGCCGCGTCCGCCATCGTCGTCTCCCCCACCGCCACCGGGAGCACCGACGGCGCAGGCTCGCGGATGCGCTGCAGGAACGGGAGCTGCACCTCGACCGCGTGCTCGGGGGCGTGCGGCGCGTCGTCGACGACCGCCCCGGCACCGAGGGCCGCCGCACGGAGCGCGTCGTCGACGGGGACGGCACCGAGCGGCGTCGCCCACGCGTCGGCTGCGGGGACGGCGGCGCCCTCGAGCCGGACGAAGTGGGACGGCCCGAGGATCGCGACGCGCGCGAGCCGGTCCTGCCGCCCGCGCAGGGCCGCGTACGCGCTCGCGGCGACCGGGCCCGAGTAGACGTACCCGGCGTGCGGAGCGACGACGGCGTGGGCCGGACGCTCCTCCGCCGGGGCGGCGCCGAGGAGCCGGTCGACCGTCGACGCGAGCTCCGCCGGCCCGG